>NZ_JBCAUS010000014.1 GCF_038432375.1 Methanococcoides sp. LMO-2 | reverse complement strand
CCCTGGGTTCGAATCCCAGCAAGTCCATTGGATCAATTACGATTCACAAATCATCAAGTGCACCGAGCAAGTAATATTGCTTGGGAAGGATGGATGTGCCCTTTCCCCGATATTGGGCATTATGAGATCATGTATATATTACATATCAGACGCTCACTGGACAAAGTGAGATGGACTCTGGTAATTATGCCGTCAGGTGGATGGCTCGGCTCAAGCGCTGATGAAGGACGTGCCAAGCTGCGATAAGCTCAGGGTAGGCGCATGGAACCTATGAACCTGAGATTTCCTAATGAGACCTCTTAGCACATTTGTGCTGATCAGTCATGATCGGGAACGCCCCGAATTGAAACATCTTAGTAGGGGCAGGAAGAGAAATCGAAGAGATGCCGTTAGTAATGGCGAATGAACTCGGCAAAGTTCAAACTGAATCCCTCCAGTAATGTGAGGGAGATGTGGTGTTATAGGACTTTCTAAGGCTCCGACCTTTTCTTAGCTGAACTTTTCTGGAACGTTAGACCATAGAGTGTGACAGTCACGTAAGCAAAGAAAAGAGGATCTGGAAATGTTCCTGAGTAGCGTGT
>NZ_JBCAUS010000013.1 GCF_038432375.1 Methanococcoides sp. LMO-2 | reverse complement strand
TGATATAACCGGTCTTGACCTCGGAATCAGTACCATTGATATTACTGACAGTAAGATTCACAGTGTACAGGCCAGCTGTATCGTAGGTATGAACGAAATTCTGACTGGAGTTATCCTCAGTACCGTCATTATCAATATCCCAAGACCATGAGGTTGCATCGGTTGAGAGATCAGTGAACGAAACTGTGAGTGGAACATCTCCTTCAGTCACATTGGCACTGAAATCAGCAACCGGAAGGATTGGAGGTACCGGAGCTGAGGTCACATTGATATAACCGGTCTTGACCTCGGAATCAGTACCATTGATATTACTGACAGTAAGATTCACAGTGTAAAGACCAGCTGTATCGTAGGTATGAACGAAATTCTGACTGGAGTTATCCTCAGTACCGTCATTATCAATATCCCACGACCATGAGGTTGCATCGGTTGAGAGATCAGTGAACGCAACAGTGAGTGGAACATCTCCTTCAGTCACATTGGCACTGAAATCAGCAACCGGAAGGATTGGAGGTACCGGAGCTGAGGTCACATTGATATAACCGGTCTTGACCTCGGAATCAGTACCATTGATATTACTGACAGTAAGATTCACAGTGTACAGGCCAGCTGTATCGTAGGTATGAACGAAATTCTGACTGGAGTTATCCTCAGTACCGTCATTATCAATATCCCA
>NZ_JBCAUS010000012.1 GCF_038432375.1 Methanococcoides sp. LMO-2 | reverse complement strand
CGGGTCCCAAGCTTGGGAAGCGACAAAAAAGCAACAACAATAGGCATGATTTCTTCAAATTCACTGCATTCAAATGAAGTGTATATGATTGATTATGCAGCCACAAAAAAAGATTTTGGAAAATGGTTGTTCAATAGAATTGGTGAACCAACTGCAAAATCTTATATCAGCTATTTGGATAGATACTTGATTGGTATAGTAATAGAAGACGTAGATGATTTAATTAAGATATCATCTACTGTTCACAAAGGTTGGAATCCATACGCTAAAAGCGTAAGGAATCTAATCAATTATCATTTGGAAAAACGATTGATATCAAACAGTGGAGCTATAGAATTAAAGAATCATCTTAAACTTAAGAAAACTGGCACTGACACCTTTGTTCCAAGTGATGAAGCTGTGAAATCTGTATTAAATGAATGTACTAATGAACAAATAAAAATCTTAATGCAACTCATCTATTATAGTGGTATAAGAATCACAGAAGCTGTCAAGATTGTGACTGAATTTGATTCGAAAAATCTACACTTTTTTGATGATGTCGCATATTATGACATTGATTGGGAACGTGGAACAAAAAAAGCATTCAAAGCATTCATGCCATCCAATTTTGCAAAAAAGCTGACGAAAATGAATCTCGATAAAGATTATGCAAGGAAATACATCGGCATTAAAGGTCTTCCGTTAAAATATGGACGGAATTTTTTCATCGATAAATGTGTAAAGGTAGGAATTCAGGAATCCCTCATCAAGTATATGATAGGACATTCTGATGGTTCTGTCTTAATGACAAACTACCTTGAAAAACTCAATAATTCAATTGGTGCTTATAGAAAAGTTGCACCTGTAATTGATGGAATACTTGCATAATGGAAAAAGAATAGAGTTTGTATCAGATGTATTTAATTCTCCATTCTCCATTTTCATAAACATATCCATACTCAACCAATCGATGTGTAATTGTCGATGCAGTTACACCAAAGAATTTTCCGCATGCATTGGCTGATAATCCTTTTCCGACAAGTTCTTCAAGTTTCTTTCTGGAAATCTCTTTTCTTGGTCGATGACAAATTTTACCATTCTTTTCTGCTGCTTCCCTTCCTGCTTTCATCCTTTCGTTGATTATCTTTCTTTCAAATTCAGCAAATGATGCCATTATTTGAAGTGTCAGCGTACCCATTGCAGAAGAAGTATCAATTGGTTGGTCTGTTGCAGCATAATCAATTTCATATTCTTTCAGTTTTTCAACTGTTACCAGTAAATCAAGAATTGAACGTGCAAACCTGTCAATCTTTGTTGTAAGAACAACATCAAACTTTTTATCTTTTGCATCTTCCATCAATAAATTAAATGCAGGTCTATCGGTATTCTTTCCAGAATAACCAAAATCAACATAATTATTGTAGATTTCATAACCTTTCAACTGACAATATTTTGTCAATTCTTCTGTTTGTAATTCAATCGATTCTTTTTGTTTGTCTGTCGAAGTCCTAATGTAAATTGCAACTTTTTTATTTACCATATGAAATAATAATGTCTTTATGAATACATATAAACATTATTATTAAAGTGAAAAATAGCTGAAACTTTCTG
>NZ_JBCAUS010000011.1 GCF_038432375.1 Methanococcoides sp. LMO-2 | reverse complement strand
AAAAGAAATAACCAACTATTGTGCATAGAAAACAACTCTCTAATTAAATAGAGTTCTTTTCCGACAATTCTTAGTTAACTTCCAAATTTTGTGTGCTTTAACAAATAACTCTGGTTGATCCTGCCAGAGGTTACTGCTATCGGTGTTCGACTAAGCCATGCGAGTTAAATGTTCTTCGTGAACATAGCGAACTGCTCAGTAACACGTGGATAACCTGCCCTTAGGTTCGGCATAACTCCGGGAAACTGGTGATAATTCCGAATAAACCATTCATGCTGGAATGCTTTTTGGTTCAAAGACTTCGGTTGCCTAAGGATGGATCTGCGGTCTATCAGGTAGTAGTGGGTGTAACGTACCTACTAGCCTACGACGGATATGGGTTGTGAGAGCAAGAGCCCAGAGATGGATTCTGAGACATGAATCCAGGCCCTACGGGGCGCAGCAGGCGCGAAAACTTTACAATGCGGGAAACCGCGATAAGGGGACACCGAGTGCCAGCATATTATGTTGGCTGTCCACATGTGTAAACGGCATGTGTTAGCAAGGGCCGGGCAAGACCGGTGCCAGCCGCCGCGGTAACACCGGCGGCCCGAGTGGTAATCACTTTTATTGGGTCTAAAGGGTCCGTAGCCGGTTTGATCAGTTCTTCGGGAAATCTGACAGCTTAACTGTTAGGCTTCCGGGGAATACTGTCAGACTTGGGACCGGGAGAGGTAAGAGGTACTACAGGGGTAGGAGTGAAATCTTGTAATCCCTGTGGGACCACCAGTGGCGAAGGCGTCTTACCAGAACGGGTCCGACGGTGAGGGACGAAAGCTGGGGGCACGAACCGGATTAGATACCCGGGTAGTCCCAGCCGTAAACGATGTTCGCTAGGTGTCAGGGACGGTGCGACCGTTTCTGGTGCCGCAGGGAAGCCGTGAAGCGAACCACCTGGGAAGTACGGCCGCAAGGCTGAAACTTAAAGGAATTGGCGGGGGAGCACTACAACGGGTGGAGCCTGCGGTTTAATTGGACTCAACGCCGGAAAACTCACCGGGGGCGACAGCAACATGTAGGTCAGGCTAAAGACCTTACCTGAATCGCTGAGAGGAGGTGCATGGCCGTCGTCAGTTCGTACTGTGAAGCATCCTGTTAAGTCAGGCAACGAGCGAGACCCGTGCCCACTGTTGCCAGCATGTCCTTCGGGATGATGGGTACTCTGTGGGGACCGCTGGTGCTAAACCAGAGGAAGGTGCGGGCTACGGTAGGTCAGTATGCCCCGAATCTCCCGGGCTACACGCGGGCTACAATGGCTGGGACAATGGGTTCCTACACCGAAAGGTGATGGTAATCTCCCAAACCCAGCCGTAGTTCGAATCGAGGACTGTAACTCGTCCTCGTGAAGCTGGAATCCGTAGTAATCGCGTTTCAACATAGCGCGGTGAATACGTCCCTGCTCCTTGCACACACCGCCCGTCAAACCACCCGAGTGAGGTATGGGTGAGGGCACGGATTTGTGCCGTGTTCGAACCTAAATTTCGCAAGGGGGGTTAAGTCGTAACAAGGTAGCCGTAGGGGAATCTGCGGCTGGATCACCTCCTAAGCAAGATCCGCACAAAGCGGATCACCGCTATCAGTCAGAAATCGATAAACTGCCACTTTCAACAAACCACTTTCAATGAAACAAGATTTCGCTGGAATAAATGAACGCGGGCTTGTAGATCAGTTGGAAGATCGTCGCCTTTGCAAGGCGAAGGCCCTGGGTTCGAATCCCAGCAAGTCCATTGGATCAATTACGATTCACAAATCATCAAGTGCACCGAGCAAGTAATATTGCTTGGGAAGGATGGATGTGCCCTTTCCCCGATATTGGGCATT
>NZ_JBCAUS010000010.1 GCF_038432375.1 Methanococcoides sp. LMO-2 | reverse complement strand
TAGGACTTTCTAAGGCTCCGACCTTTTCTTAGCTGAACTTTTCTGGAACGTTAGACCATAGAGTGTGACAGTCACGTAAGCAAAGAAAAGAGGATCTGGAAATGTTCCTGAGTAGCGTGTGTTGGAAATCACGCGTGAATTTGGGAGGCACCAACTTCCAAAACTAAATACGTCTTGAGACCGATAGCGAAGTAGTAGGGTGACCGAAAACTGAAAAGTACCCCCAAAAGGGAGGTTAAAAGTGCCTGAAACCTGATGGTGATGGAGCGATATGGCATGAAAGGAACTTTAGTTCGAAGGAATCAACCGCGAGGTTGTAGTACGAGTACTAATGCCGATGTCATATCATACGTTTTGAAGAACGGGCCAGGGAGTATATCTAAGTGGCGAAGGCTAACCTTTTATCTGGGAAGCCGAAGCGAAAGCAACATGCGTGCAACCCTCACGGGTGAGACGCGGCGTATACAAGTGCGTGGAGTCACTAAGTTATGACCCGAAGCCGGGTGATCTAGGCGTGGGCAGGTTGAAGCGTGGCGAAAGCTACGTGGAGGACCGCAAGCGGTATTGATCTGCAAATCATTCGTGTGACCTGCGTCTCGGAGTGAAAGGCTAATCTAACCCGGCATCAGCTGGTTCCTTCCAAAACATGTCGTAGCATGACCTAACTGGAGATAGTCGGTGGAGTAGAGCACTGATTGATGGTCCCGGGGAAGAAATTCCTCAGCCGTTTGTCAAACTCCGAACCCACCGTCGTCGTAGAAGGTTGGAGTCCGGGCTACTGGGGTAAGCTTGTAGTCCGTAAGGGAGACAACCCAGCCCGTGGTTAAGGTCCCTAAGTGTCGACTAAGTGTTAATACTAAAGGGCGTCCCAAGCCCTAGACAGCTGGAAGGTTAGCTTAGAAGCAGCTATCCTTTAAAGAGTGCGTAACAGCCCACCAGTCGAGGTTTGGGGCCCCGAAAATGGACGGGGCTCAAGTCGACCACCGATACCACGGAGTACCGTAAGGTAATCTTGTAGGAAGGCGTTGCGTTTGGGCAGAAGCAGGGCTGTGAAGTCCTGTGGACCGAGCGGAAACGAAAATCCTGGTAATAGTAACAGCATAGTCAGGTGAGAATCCTGACCGCCGAAGGGGCTAGGTTTCCTCGGCAATGATCGTCAGCCGAGGGTTAGTCGGTCCTAAGTTGTACCGTAATTCGAGTACATCAAAAGGGAAACAGGTTAATATTCCTGTACCATTTAACAATAAAACTGACGTTTCGGGGCAGGCTGAGCGGCGCCGTCGCGCCGTCTAAGCATCGAATCCTGTGGAGAGCCGTAATGGCGAGAAGCAGGCGAATATGTAATGGCGAAAGTCAGCTGCACCCTGGAACCCGTGAAAAGGGAGTTAAATGTCCGTACCGAGATCTGACACAGGTGCCCCTAGCTGAAAAGGCTAAGGCGTGTCGGAATAATTTGGCTAAGGGAATTCGGCAAATTGGCTCCGTAACTTCGGGAGAAGGAGTGCCTGCCGTGAAGACGGCAGGTCGCAGTGACCAGGGAACTCTAACTGTCTAATATCAACATAGGAGATCGCAAACCCGTAAGGGCTAGTACGATCTCTGAATCCTGCTCAGTGCAGGTACCTGAAACTTCGGTTCAACGGAAAGAAGGGCCTGTAAACAGCGGGGGTAACTATGACCCTCTTAAGGTAGCGTAGTACCTTGTCGCTTAATTGGCGACTTGCATGAATGGATCAATGAGAGTTCTACTGTCCCTAGCCAGAGTCCGGTGAAGCTTACATTCTAGTGCAGAGTCTAGAGACCTCTAGGGGGAAGTGAAGACCCCGTGGAGCTTTACTGCAGCCTGTCGCTGGGGTGTGATTTTGGATGTACAGTGTAGGTAGGAGACATCGAAGCCGGTGCGCCAGCATCGGTGGAGTCGTCATTGGGACACTACCCTTCCAAAGTTACGCCCCTTACTCCGAGAGGAGGACCCCGATAGGTGGGCAGTTTGCCTGGGGCGGGACGCCCTTGAAAAGATATCAAGGGCGCGCAATGGTTAACTCAAGTGGGTCGGAAACCTACTGAAGAGTGCAAGAGCATAAGTTAGCCTGACGTGATTCAGCACAGTAGTGGATCGCGAGACGAAAGTCGGTTCTAGCGAACCTTTATGTCCCGCTTGGTGCGGGCTAAAGATGACAGAAAAGTTACCCCGGGGATAATTGAGTCGTTGCCGGCAAGAGCACATATCGACCCGGCAGCTTGCTACCTCGATGTCGGTTCTTTCCATCCTGGCTGTGCAGCAGCAGCCAAGGGTGAGGTTGTTCGCCTATTAAAGGAGATCGTGAGCTGGGTTTAGACCGTCGTGAGACAGGTCGGTTACTATCTACTAGAGGTGTCTGTAGTCTGAGGGTAAGTTGCTTTTAGTACGAGAGGAACAGAGCAACGGCGCCACTGGTCGATCGGTTGTCTGACAAGGCAATGCCGAGCAGCTACGCGCTAAGGAATAAGAGCTGAATGCATCTAAGCTCGAAATCTGACCTAAAAAGAGACTGCGTTAAGGATTCCGGTAAAAGACCGGATTGATAGAGTTGGGATGTACGCACCAAGGCAACGAGGTGTTCAGTCCGCAGCTACTAATATCTGTGCCTCATCCGTCTCGCTCTGTCCAGGCGAAATCTGATATGTAATATAATTAACATGATCATTTCCAGTATTAGAGATGAGTATGGCGGCCATAGTGGCAGGGCCACTCCTGTTCCCATTCCGAACACAGAAGATAAGCCTGCCCACGTTGTTTACTGTACTGAGGTACGAGAGTCCTTGGGAAATCT
>NZ_JBCAUS010000009.1 GCF_038432375.1 Methanococcoides sp. LMO-2 | reverse complement strand
AATTGATTTCATTGCTGCTACCTTCTTAATACCAACATATTATATAATAGTTATATAACTTTTTGGTTGCCATAGTAATGGTAATGGATTTAGTTCACCTTCATCTTCCATCTGAGCTTCACATCTCTCCATCCGATACGTCGTCAAGACGTATCGTCTTATCAATGTACACATAGTAGTAAAACAACTGTTTATTATTCAGTTTATAGCAACATCTGACATTCAGTATTTTAATATACATTTAATTTATTTATTGTAAAGGAAATATTCAGATAAGGTGATATATTTCATACCAGATATGACTTGAAACTGACATTATAAGAATTCCATCTTGACTAAATTCATAAATTACTTGGGTGATAAAATTGACTGAAACGAATCAACAAGAGCAGAAAAAAGTTGAAGAAAAAGATATCGCTGATATTCTAAATCAAATAACACCTTTTGTTGAAACATTAGCTCCGAAGATAATTGAATATCAAAAAATGAAATCGCCTGAGATTAAGAGAGCACAGTATATGGATTTCATAATAATGATATTAATACTAATTGCAATTACAATTCTTACATATTGCAAATTAATAGATGGTTCTGCAGCAACTGGTCTTTTAGGTGCAGTTATTGGTTATGTCTTTGGTACATTATACAAAAAAGAAGAATAAGTTAACCCAACCTAAAGTCAAAAACAATAGATGGTGAATAATCATGCCAAGTAGAAATCTAGACCCAAATAACCTTAACCCCGAAGAAGACTGGATAGGAAATAATGCCGCTTTCAAATGTCCATTATGTGGAAATACATTCATTGTCAGTGGAATGCTTCATAGAAATGGAAGAAAATGCACAAATTGTGGTAAATCTACTGGATATTGCAAAGGTGGCAAGAACTCTGGCGGTTCAGCTACTATTGAATGGTAAGACACAATCCATATATTATTTTTCAAATTACTACAATTATTCAGTTATATCAAGTAAAATCTACAATGCTTTAATATGATTTTTAAGGGCTTTCTCAAGTTTAACCATAGCATCAATCATTTTATCTTGAAGATATGATTTAATTCCTTTTTTGATTTCCATCAAATGATTGCATCAGTTTTTGAACTTGTTAATTGCTCCAAACTCAATACAATAGTTTTATGATATACAAAAAGAACATCAATTTGCCATTTCCAATAGAAAGTGTGTTCTAATTGCGATAATATTTTAAACATTGCCTGTATTTTTGATAACACATAATAAAATTATAAACATTGGCTACATTTGACTTTCAAAGTTGGTAAAAATCAAAGGGAAAGGAGACATCCAAAGTTATGGCTTTTAATGAGAATACAAGAGTAAAAATCCCTGCCATACTGCATTTATGCAGATTGGGTTACGACTACCTTTCGTTGACCAATGCAAAGCGTAATAAAGATACAAATATTTTCACAGATTTATTTGCAGAAAGTATTAAACGCATCAATAACGATTTGGATGATTCCGACATAAAGAGATTATTGGAAGATATCTCACTAACTTTAGACAATGAAGACCTAGGAGAAGCATTCTTTAATATGCTCAATGCCAGTTCTGGAAGAAAACTAATCGATTTTGACAACTTTAATAATAACTCTTTTAATGTCGTAACTGAACTTACATATAAAAACGGAGAAGATGAGTTCAGACCGGATATTACACTTTTAATAAATGGAATGCCCCTTGCTTTTATTGAAGTAAAAAAGCCAAATAATCATGAAGGAATATTAGCGGAAAGAGAGCGTATCAATGCCCGTTTCAAGAACAAGAAGTTCAGGAAATTCATAAACATTTCACAAGTTCTGGTATTCTCCAATAATATGGAATATGACCAAGAATCCATAGAACCAATTCAGGGTGCTTTTTATTCTTCCACCTCATATGATGAAGCCAATTTTAATTGTTTCAGAGAAGAAGAAAATTTAGACTTATTAACACTCCTAAAATCAGAAGATGATGCTGTTGAAAACTTTGTTTTAAGGGACAACAATCTTTCTGCAATAAAACATTCATCAGAATTCCTTACTAACAAAGAACCAAACACTCCAACAAACAGGATTCTAACATCTCTATTTTGCAAAGACCGTTTGGCAATGCTGTTAAGGTACTGTATTGCCTATGTGAAAGAGCCAAATGGTCGTGAAAAGCACATAATGCGTTATCAGCAGCTGTTTGCAACCAAGGCAATCAAGCAAACAATTGATAAAGGTATCAAGAAAGGGATAATTTGGCACACGCAAGGTAGCGGGAAAACTGCACTTTCCTATTATAATGTCAGATACTTGACAGATTATTTCCAACAAAATGGCACGATTCCGAAATTTTATTTCATTGTTGACCGTATTGACCTGATGATACAGGCAAAAAAAGAGTTTAAGAAAAGAGGTTTAGTGGTCCATATAGTAAACTCTAAAGATGAATTGCTAAGAGATTTCAGACTTAAACAAGCGATTCACAATTTATCAGGGAAACCGGAGATTACAGTTGTTAATATTCAAAAGTTTAAGGATGATACCGATTTCCTTCAGACAAATGATTATGACATAAATATACAGAGAGTCTATTTCCTCGATGAAGTACACCGAAGCTACAACCCCAAAGGTAGTTTTTTAGCTAATTTATCTAATTCAGATAAAAATGCTATTCTTATAGGCTTGACAGGCACGCCTTTAATTATGCCAGATAGACGTTCAAGAGATATATTTGGCAATTATATTCACAAGTACTATTACAATTCTTCTATTGCAGATGGCTATACCTTGAGGTTGATACGGGAAGGTATAGAAACGAATTATAAAATACAGCTTGAACAGGCTTTGAAAGATGTAGAAGTATTAAAAGGCGATGTTGATAGACGCATAATCTATTCTCACGATAAATTTGTGGAACCAATGCTAGATTATATTGTACAGGACTTTTTAAGAAGTAGAATCCGATTTGGAGACCATTCCATTGGAGGCATGGTGGTTTGTGATAGTTCCGTTCAAGCCAGAAAATTGTTTGAAATATTCATTTGTAAATACAATCCGGAACAAAAAACCATAGAAAAAGTATCAACAGAACACTTAAACCTATCAGAAACACCTGCTGAATATCGTTTATATCAGAAAAAACAGCAAAGATGCTTAAATGCATCTTTAATACTACACAATGTTGGCTCAAAGGATGAACGTGACCAAGCAATTCAAGATTTTAAAGATGGTAAAACTGATTTCCTGTTTGTTTATAACATGCTTCTTACAGGTTTCGATGCAAAAAGACTTAAAAAATTATATCTTGGCCGCTTAATCAAGAACCATAATTTACTTCAGACCTTGACCAGAGTTAATCGTCCGTACAATAAATTCAGATATGGTTTTGTTGTTGATTTTGCCGATATTCGCAAAGAGTTTGACACAACCAACAAAGCGTATTTCGAAGAGTTACAAGAAGAACTCGGTGATGAAATAGAAACCTATTCCAATCTCTTCAAATCAAAAGAAGAGATAGAAGAAGAAATTAAAGATATTAAAGAAAAGCTGTTTCATTATGATTTGAATAATGCAGAGCTTTTTTCTCAACAGATAAGCCAAATAGAAGACCGCAAAAAGGTTTTAGAAATTAAAAAGGCATTGGAAAATGCCAAAAACCTTTACAACATTATTCGTCTTTATGGCCATTTTGAGTTATTAGAAAATCTTGATTTCAATAAACTTAACCAGCTATATAATGAGACAGCCCGTCATTTGGAACTACTAAACCTGAAAGAAACTGTCCAGAACAATGTTCATACAACTAATCTTCTCAATGTAGCATTAGAAAATGTAATGTTTATGTTCCAGAAAGTTTCGGAAGAAGAGCTGATTATTGCTGACCAATTGAAAGAAATACTCCGCAAGACACGAGAGGCTTTAGGCGGAAATTTTGACCAGAAGGACCCTGAATTTGTTTCTTTATACGATGAACTTAAACGGCTTTTTGACAAGAAGAAATTCGATGAAATATCGCAGGAAGAAATGAAACAGAATATTAATTCATTGCAACAGATTTTCGACAAGGTGGCAGAGCTTAACCGCAAGAACAATCTACTGAAAGCTAAGTATGACAATGATACAAAGTATGCTAGGGTACATAAACGAATTCTGGAAAAAGGCACAATCTCTAAGAGAGAAAGCGAGATTTGTGAAACATTAATGGACATCAAAAAACAGACTGATGATAAAGTATTGATAAATACAAGACTACTTAATAACGAAAGCTATTTTACCAGTATGCTCACGCCGATGGTCATAGACAGTTTTAGTAAGGCAAAGATTGAACTTGACCCTGATTCTGCACGCTTTATCAACACCTGCGTGGCAAAAGAATATATAAGCGAATACCATGGAGTATCTGCATGACTACGTCAGATTTCACAGTAAAAACGAAAGAACTAATTGATAAACTTAAAGGCGTTTGTACCAATTATGGCCTAGGAAATGATGGAAACGAATTTAAAATCATTACCCAAGTCTTTCTCTATAAATTCATGAACGATAAGTTCGCTTATGATGTAAAAGAGCTTGAACCAAAACTAAAAAATGCTGTGAATTGGGAAGAGGAGATAGCAAATTATTCAGAGGAACAATATGAAATGCTCCTCTTGAGAATGAACCCTGACACTGCCAAGTTGAAAAGAGAGCATTTTCTATCCCATCTACATAATAATCAGAACAAAGAAGATTTTGCCAAATTCTTTGATGATACACTGCGAGACATAGCCATCTTTAATAATGACATATTTTCAGTAAGGACAGGTGAAGAATCAAAAATCACCTTATTTGATGAGCTCTCCAATTACATCACAGACAGTTCACAGCGAGATAATTTCTGCCGAGCCATCGTTAATCAGCTAGTAAATTTCAGCTTTGAAAATATTTGTCATCAAAAATTCGATTTCTTTTCAACGATTTTTGAATACCTTATAAAAGACTACAACAAAGATGGGGGTGGAAAATACGCCGAATATTATACACCTCATGCGGTTGCTAAAATCATGGCTTCTATTTTGGTAGACAAGCCAGTACGCAATGTTACCTGCTATGACCCAGCAGCAGGTTCGGGTACTTTACTTATGAATCTTGCACATGCCATCGGTGAAGAACGTTGTACTATATATTCGCAAGACATATCTCAAAAGTCATCGAGTATGCTTCGCTTAAATTTGATATTAAATGACCTTGTGCATTCCATTCAAAATATTATTCAGGGCAACACTTTGCTTACACCATATCACAAGGTAGGCAATGAGCTGATGAACTTTGATTATATCGTTTCCAATCCTCCATTCAAAATCGATTTCAGCGATTACCGTAATGACTTGGATACCGAACAGAATCACGAACGCTTTTTCGCTGGCATTCCCAATATTCTCAAAAAGAATAAAGATAAAATGGCCATCTATTTGCTTTTTATCCAGCATATCATGTTTTCACTCTCCACAGAAGGGAAGGCTGCTATCGTTGTACCAACCGGATTTATAACAGCACAGACTGGTATTGAGAAAAAAATACGGAAAAAGCTAGTAGAAGAGAAAATGCTTCGTGGCGTAGTATCCATGCCAAGTAATATTTTTGCTACCACAGGTACCAATGTGTCGATATTATTTTTAGACAAAGCCAATACCAAAGGCGATATTGTTTTAATGGATGCGTCGAAGCTGGGAACAACGGTAAAAGAAGGCAAAAATCAGAAAACGTTGCTCTCATATGAAGAAGAAGATTTAATCATTAAAACATTTAATGAACACAAAGAGGTAGAAGATTTTACCTCAGTGGTTTCTTATGAACAAATAAAAGAGAAGAATTACTCCTTAAGTGCTAGTCAGTATTTTGATATGAAGATTGAATATATTGACATAACACCGGAAGAGTTTGATGAGAAGATGAACGCATTTGAGGACAATCTGGATTCACTCTTTGCGGAGTCAAGAAAATTAGAGATGGAGATTAAAAAGCAGTTTGGTGGCCTGAAATATGAGTAAATTCTATTGGGAAACTAAACCGCTAAAGGAATTGTGTTCATCCATTGGTGATGGAATTCACGCTACGCCAATTTATGTTGACAAATCAGAGTATTTTTTTATCAATGGAAACAACTTAAAAGATGGTTTTATTACAATTACTGAAAATACTAAGCAAGTTAGCCGTGAGGAGTTTAAAAAATATTATGTGGAACTTGATGAGAGCACACTATTGATGTCAATAAATGGGACATTGGGGAGTTTGGCATTATTCAGGGGAGAACAAGTCATTCTTGGAAAGAGTGCGGCATATATTAATTGTAAATCAATTGATAGAAAATTCTGTTACTACTATTTGCAATTAGATTATGTTCAGAAGAAAATGTGGAATGAAGCAACTGGTTCAACAATAAAAAATCTATCTTTAGATTCTTTGAAAAATTTGCCAATTCCTATTCCAAAGCTTGAAACCCAACAAAGAATAGCTGCTGTTCTTTCCGCTCTCGACACAAAAATCGAACTCAACAATCGCATCAATGCTGAATTAGAAGCAATGGCAAAAACACTTTATGATTATTGGTTTGTACAGTTCGACTTTCCGAATGAAAAGAGCAAGCCATACAAATCCAGCGGTGGAAAAATGATGTGGGATTCCGACTTGAAACGGGTAATTCCAGAGGGTTGGAAGGCAAAACCTCTCAAAAAAATGGCAACAATCGTCATGGGACAATCTCCTAAAAGTGAATCATATAATCAAAATAATCATGGTATTCCTCTTATAAATGGAGCTGCTGATTATGTTGATGGTTCGTTACTTGCAAATACGTTTACAACATCACCAACAAGACTCTGCAAGAAAGATGATTTGGTTTTCTGCATAAGAGCTACAATAGGTAATTTAACTTTTGCGGAGGATGAATTTTGTTTAGGTCGAGGTGTAGCTGCAGTAAGACCAAATTTAGATATTTATTCAGAACTAGTATATTACACGCTTCTAAATGAAATTGAAAGGTTTAAAAAACAAGCATCTGGTAGTATTATTGTTGGTATTAAAAAAGAAGATTTAACTGATTCTAATATCGTAGAACCAAGTAATGAAATCGTAGAAAAGTTTCATTCAATTGTTTCCCCGATATTCAAAAAACAAAGACTGAATAAAATTGAAAACAAAAATCTTTCTGAACTACGAGACTGTTTGCTCCCCATGTTGATGAATGGTCAAGTTAAGGTGAAGTAAACAATGTTACCCCACTTTCCAATGCAATCATCAATTTTTACAAATTTTATTTTTTAATTTTGTGGAAAATATGAAATACATTGATTTATTCATTCAATCCAAATCATAACCCCCTCTCCCAACAAGTTTGTCACATACGTTTTGATTAAATCCCTTTCAATATCCGGCGTAATCCTTGCATAATAGTCAACGGTAACTTTCGTACTGCTGTGAGCAAAAAGATATGAAATTACTGCCATTGGGATTGCTA
>NZ_JBCAUS010000008.1 GCF_038432375.1 Methanococcoides sp. LMO-2 | reverse complement strand
AATGGAATAGGTATAATCTACAAATCAATGAATTGCAGGAACAATTGGAAGCAATTGAACAGAATACACCTTAATAATAATATTTATAAGTGATTAGGTTGTGCTGTATATTGGGGTTTTGTTTCCAATTCTATCATTTATATCACAGCAAATTTATTTCTCAAAACCCTATCTCCTTTATATTTTCTACAAAGTTCCCTTTTATAAAAAATAAATCGTTATAGTAGTATGACCTGCGGCAGATGTTAGGATAATTTTGAACAAACTAAATAATTTATTCTCTTTTGTATGATATAATAAAAAATTTAAACATATTATGTGCTATTTTCTATATATATAATAATACTATATTAAAATGGGGTTCAAATTCGAATTTTTCAATATTATTAAAGCCAATAGAGGGTTTATTTTTAATTTAAATGGATAATATTCTTTATTTTATTTTTATTTTTGTGACATTTATAAAAAACAAAAATTGCATATTTTGCAATTTTTTGTTAAAAATCCTCACACAACTAGTTTCTTTCAACAGTTTCCAAAAATACATATACTTATATATCAGAACTCTAAATTCGAATTTGTTTCATCAAAAATTCGTGCTTCCGTTGATGAATTATTCATAAACACCTATCTTCAAATTCGATTAGTGGTGACTATGGATTTTTGATGATACATATGATAAAATTTAAAAAAATTAAAAGGTGAAATAAAATGATAAAAAATTCATTACGATATGCAGTATGTCAGCGTGCATGTATGAGTCCAATAGACGAAGAAACTTGCGACGGATGTGATAGCATGGATGTTTGTATAAGTTTACATCCGGAATTAGGTGAAGTACTTTTCAAAGATGGGAATCCTGACAATGAAATGAATGCACTCGGCAAAGAAGAAATTATATTCCTACTTGAAAATTACCCAAGATTTTTTGCTGACGAAGACCTCCGTGATGAACTTCGAAATGCCGTGAAAAGTGAAACATTTGAAGGTACAATTAGAGGAGTCAGTGGTCCATGTTAATATTGAATTAAACAAAAGATAACGCTAAGTAAACACATTTGCGATTTCTATATGAAGTACTATCCGAAGAGAGGAATCGCTGCAAAAATTCAGGGAGATGATGAATCATGTGAAATAAGTCATAATTGAAATGTCAAAATTCGTAAAATAATATTTACACTTTAATACAAATGTTTATATATATGTATATACTTGTAAATAATATTAATTAAGAATATATATTTAATTAAAATGAACTGGTGAATCAAAATGCGAAGAAAAATTATGATTTCGGTTGATGAAAAAATATTGGATAAATTTGACCGGATGGCAGAGGAACGATGTATGAGCAGAAGCAAATTTGTGGCTCACGCAATGAAGAATGAAGTTGAAAAATGGGAGTAATAAAAATTAACTGAAAAAGAATATGTTGCAGACCCAACCAAAGACTTGCAACATAACACGGTATTTAACTATGAATAATGATATAATTAAAAAAATTGACTGCATCATTTATAAGGCTTTGCGTGACGGTGTATTGCACGATAAAAGAACAATAAAAGCACTTGAAATTTTAGATTCAGACGATGCAATTATTAAAGCATTTAAGGTAGCAAGAGCAGGTGCTACGACATCACTCGTATTGGCATGTATATTACTTGGGAAAAAATTATGTATAATCGAACCAACAAATAAAATCAAGTCAGAAACTATACTTAACGTTAATAAATTATTAGCTAAATACAGAGCCAAAATAATTCAATTATACAATAATTTTGAGTGTATTCTCATCAAAGCACGAATAGAAGCGAACCCACATCTTGAAAATTTTCCATACCTTCTGAAACCTGTACAATGTACAGAAGAAACTTGCATACATTATAATGAGTGTAAGGTTACTGAATTTTTAAGAAGTGATGCTTTTGATGTTGTTGCATTTACTTATGATAAATTGAATGCTATAATGAAAACATCATCTGTGGCACAAATCCTTGATAAAATTAGGGATGAATGTGACGTTGTTATTTTCGATGAAGCCCATAAATTTGCATTTCCGAATACAATACCTATAAACATTTTAGAATTAACCAATTATGAAGCAAAATTCCCACCCATTGACATTTCAAACATAAATGATGTTGAAACACTTATATTAAAATTTGAGAAGAATGGCGGAAAGTTACAAAACGTTGATGATTCGGATATACAAAAATACAAAAATAATCTTGATGGATTTATAACAGATTTCGGGTTAGAGGATTGTGTAACAGACGGCTACATGAATGAAAGGCGAGCATATTTTAAACTTTTACTTAACACAATTCCGAAAGAATATAAGAAGTTACGAAAATTAGTCCAAACTTTCTTACAAATTATAAATTCAAAAGATGTTACAACTGCCGAAACCAATGTTATTAAACACATATTAGATTCAGAAGTTAAAACGTATGAAAAACATCAAACAATGCAAATCGACAATGTTTATAATGAATTATTTTTTATCGACAAATCTTCAAAATCGGTTGAAGATGTGGTGGAAATCATTAAATTGTTGATGGAAGAACTTGAAAATTATTGTGTTGAAAAATCTCCAAATAGAGATTTTGTTACGAGCATATTCGATATGCTAAATGTAGTTCAAAACCCAAAATTGACAATACATGGTATGCAAGATACGAACAATAACATTACCATTAATATTGTAGCAATGGATATTAATTTCTTAAACAGCATAAGAAGTTTCTTGTCTTCAATGGAGAACAAAAAAGTAATTTACACAACTGCTACATTTACAGATTTCGATTATGGAATATTACATCCGCATAAAAAAATAAAAGATTTTATGTTTGGTGACCCTTTAAATACAAATGAAAAATTGACAATATTCCCCGATACAAAAATTATTAGTCCATTTCATGGAAGAAACTCATTTTATAATCACCGACATGAAGTAGAACAAAAATGTGTAACTTTATTTAGAAGTTACGGTGCTGAAAATTTCATAATTTTTTGTGTAAATATTGCAGAATGGAACTATTGGAAAGACCGATTTAAAGAACTCGGATATTATGAAGAAGATAAATATGGGAACGCAACTGAAAACAGCCCACAACTCACATACTATCAAGCATCTGACGCAATGGGTGTTGAATGTGATAAAAGAATGGGTATCGCAATCGGAATACAGCATATCCCCAAACATGCTCATGACCCCATAACAAATTCTGCCGAACTATCGCAAATATCAAGACTGCATTATGCGTACATTAACGCATTTCAAGCATGGTCAAGGGTGAAAGACCCTAACGGAAAAGAATTATCATTTTTATTTGCATTAGGATGTAATGAGAGTGAAGTTAGGAATATTGTGAAATGGGGCACGAATCCAAAAATGCAAATAAATGAATATGAAGATAAAAGAGCAAGAGAAATCATCAGAACCTTTGATGAACTCATACCAGAACCAATCGTACAAGTCGAAAAATCATGGTCTGACATCAGCACAAATGTAATGGTTTCAAAAGCATGTCTGGAAGGAACACAAAAAATTTGCCATTATATATAGACTTTAGGAAAATTTGTAGATTTCCCTTCCCACAAACTCGGAAAACATGATTTGATACACAGAATTATTAATGTGGAAAAATCAAAATTCAAGACCGGATACGGAACAAAATATATCAAGAATTCCGATAAAATAATAGACCAACACATCAACGGAAACAAGACATTAGATTTTAGACCAGTGTTAGACGGTGATACTGTAAAATCCATACATTTTGATTGTCAAAATATCCGTGATGCAGTAAAAATATTAATATATTGTTATAGTGACGCAGTACATGGTATTCTTGAAAAGGTAGATTCAAAATACCGTTTGTGGATATTTATTGAAGAAATCGAAGCATATAAAGCTAAATTATATTGCGAGAACACTCTTAAAAATTGTGGTTTTGCATTACGTGGAAATAATAAAACTGTCGATTATTTCCCGAAATCTGCGAAAGTCCATTCTCGTAATTCTCGTAATGCAATGTCATTGCTTCCTTTCGGCAAAGGTTCAAAGATTTTAATAGATGGTGAATTTGTAGAGGATTTTGATACAATCGAAATTGATGTTGTCGATATTAGTGCGGAATATAATTATCCAGAACCAAAGATGGATGTACCAGTTATTGCATGTGAAGCATAACCACTTCAAAATCGAAAAATGACCTTCGAAAATCCGTATAAGCAGAATGGTTTCTGAAAAAGAGTGTACATCTTAAGGTAAAATTTGCCGTAATATATCGGGGATTATACGGCAAATATCCTCTTAGGATGTACACCATTTGGGAAAAAGTGCTCTAATGTATCGGTATTTTGACATACAAAAATCAAAATTCATATAATAAATCCATTTATCATACTCTCATTTACATTTATTTGTACAATTTTATCGAAAGGAACGAGTTCGTTGTAATATTGGCACAAGTCAATTAATGTTTTAAAGTAGTCTTCAACATAATTATCTGTGGAAATAATGAATAATTGCCTTCCTGTTTCTTTCTCAAATAAACATTTTACTGATAAATCGCTCATTAGGTTCATATAGTCGTGTGAATTTAATTTTTCAAGGTATGAAATTATTCCCTCATCCATGAAGTAAATGTATGTTTCAATCAAATTTTTATTTAAATCGTGTAGCCTTTCAAATTCAAATTGTATTACCTCATGCAATTTTTTAGGAGGGTGGACAGGAGCATCTTCATGCATATTTAAATTATTTATTTTATCGAAGTATTTACCATCAAAATCTTTGAAAACATTCTTAGTTTCACCAGAATCATTTGCCAATCGGAAAAGAAAGTCCAGATGTATTATTAAATTCGATTTAAGCTTTTTCAAAGCAATTGCTTCTATTTTCTTTCTCTTGTCTTCTTCCTTTTTGTTAATTAACCATTCGATGATAGCTACAGATAATAGAATTCCAAATAATTCAGTTCCAGCACCTGCTAAAACACCACTTATCCAATCGTAAGGACTAAGGAAATAAGAAGAGAGAACAACAATGAAGGCTGCAAATAATAATCCGATACTAATTTTTTTACGCATCTTTCCAATCCCTTAGCCATTATCAATTCGATAATAAATTTATTTTTGATTTAAGTTCTCCGATAATTTAAATACCCGTCGCAATAATATGGAATGTTTGATGGCAGAAACTAAAGGAGCTTATGGTGAAATAACATATCCGATATGTGACAAATGTGGAAAGACATTTGATTTAGACGATGAAGTGACACTTATCACAACTGTCCAAGTAACTAATGACAATGGTTCCAATCTCTTTGGTGGACAGATAAGCATAAAATGTGATGAAGCAAATACACCAAAGTATGAAAGGATGATGTGTATGAGTTGTTGGGATAGATACAAAATGTTTCCGAATCAAAGTGAATGTAAAGGAAGAAATTTTTAACTTAATCTTATGGATATTGTATATTATTAATATCCAACTTATTTTTTGTGTCCTCAAAACAGCCTTTAACACCATTAAAAATAGTTATTGGCCAACTAACAGTAATTATAATAAAAATTATAATTTTACGTATTTTGGCATGGCATTCCAAAATAACATCATCATCATAAGTAGCTATAAGTACAATACAAAATATTTCTGACCATGGAAACTTTTATGGAAATGAGAATAAATCTTCATAAAGCCGTAGATGATGCAACTTTGTCAGCGGAACTGGAAAATTCTTGCCTATTTATAAATAATATTAAATAGTAGTACCTCTTTTACTTTCACACAAATTTGTGTAATTGCTTAATTTAATGAGATGTTTTGCATATGTCTAAAAAAAATCGTACATTGGGTGATTTGTCTGTAGATATCCTGACAATTTCAGGTTTAATTCTATTTTTGTGGATTGAATGGAAGGCTTGGAACTTTGTTTTAGACCCAGTTGGAAGTGGACTTGCTGATAAGAATTTTCTATCGTTGGTAATATACTCCCATGCAAGTTTCATTATATGTATCTTAACCTCAATTTTGTTATTATTCGTAGTAGTATGTATCATCATGGAAATTTGGGATAGATATAAAGGGTGGGCCGATACTGTAAAAATAAAATAAATATATTATTTATTCTACTTTTTAAAACTTATTTATTTTATTTAACAAAATGATTTGCTTGCTACTCCTATCTACCCAGTTTTAATCCACAAACACAAGGGTATTTTTTTGTCTAACAATTACTGTAGATGCTTATTTGATGTTATAGTAGCAATCTTCTATCAGGGTAAAGCATATTCAGAATGCTACCTGTAATAGGACAGAGAAGCTATCATGCATTCATAATGCATTCTCAAAATAACAAATTTACATCGACATAAAATAGTTTATATACCCCAAACTCAGAACATATCTTACCATAACTTTATCTCCTATTCTCATTTTAAAATCATTGATGCTACAGTCCTATGCAGAATAATCATTCTAATCGATTTTAAGAAGTTTTATCAGAAATCCATGTATTGACATGGCTCCAACCCATTACATCTTACCATGATGATGAAACTGCCTTTCAGAGTGATTCTGACAGTTGACCAGTTCCAGATACATCACAAAGTAAAATCCATCTGCTATAATGAATCCGTTAATATAAATCCATAGTTTATGCCATCCATTTTCACTAATTTCAGTGATTTCATTTCAGTAATTGCAGCCATTATAATTTACATATTTACATCGTGTCAAAAATCCTTTTATACTTGTTAATATTTATCTGTTAACAAAGATAAAAATAAAAATTTACATCCAAAATCAAGGAGAGAAATTTAAAATTTATGTTAGGAAACAACAGCAACAATGAAAATGAAACACCAAGAGTGGTCATTAACAACAATGAAAACGGCAAAGATTGTCAGGTCAAGGGAATGATTCTACGTGGATTACTTGATAAACCACCAATGAAAGGTCGAGAACTGTTCGATTCCATACCTTATGAAAATTACAACTCCTTCCGTGTACTCATCAACCGCTATTCCAGTTCCAGATACAAATATATTGAACGCATTGGTGATAAAGTTCCTTATTCATACAAATTGACCGATACAGGGCGTATACATGCCTTAAATCCGTTCCACTATCGTGAAAAATATCGAAACAGGCAAGCTCAAGACAGGAAGATGTTTTTGTTCGAAATTCTCAATAATCCGGACAAGCTAAATCATTATTTCGGAAACTTAAATGATGGACAAGTAAAAACTGTATTTGATACCGTAAAAGAATACGTAAATACAGATTTACAAGATTTTGGCGACGGGAGCGATACCCATCAATCTGAAGAAGACGGTGAAATTGATTATGAAGAGAAGTATTTGGAATTGCAGGATAAGCTGAAACAACTTGAAATTGCTAATTTCAACTTGCAACTGAAATTGAGCCAGCGACCACCACAGACTCCACAAGTTCAACAAACGTCGGATAAAAAGCCACCTTCAGCATCAGTAAAGAAAAGATATAATCTTCTTTGCACATGGGAAGGGAAATTGCTTACCTCAAGTTTCTTTGAGAATGAATTGATACCCTTCGATGTTCTTCTCAAAATAGCCAGTAAGAATAAAATGACCTCATGGAAGGAAAAATTAAATCTGGATTCTGCTGAGCGGATTGGGATATTTGCAAGAAACATATCTTCAACATTGATAAAGGAAGGTCTTTACCGGAAAGCAACGGCTGATGAAATTAAAGAAGCCGGATTTTATTTAAAAGTGAATCGTGGAATCAAAATTTTATCAAAAAAATATGTATCAATCAACAAAACTGTACTTAAACAGTCCAGTATTCCATCCACCGCAACACCTTCTAAGAATGCAAGAATTAAAATTGTAACCGATAAAAGTAAGAAGTAATCTAGGATTCATATTTTACGTCTTATACCCATCCTCTTTTTATTTCTTTTACAACAAGAGTACCTAAATCTCTATTTTTTGAATCCTAAGTAATAGGATTAAACGACGATGTGTGTCTTTTTGGATAGAACTTTGATTCTTCATCCGTTCCAACTTTTATCCTTCCCTGAACCCATTTTTGTACCCTTAGCTCATAATCAGAATTATGCTCAATTATTTCGCAAGTAAAATTATTCAGTTTGAAATACTCCACATCATTAACAAATATTTGATATTCAACAAGTATCGTTACTTTTTGTCCATCATATTTTCTGAAAAAAGAAACATCAGTATTTGGATTGGATTCTCTGATTTGAATTTCGTTCCACAACTTCTTTAAACTTGGACGGGATTCTGGAATAATTGCATTTGTTAATTTTGTGTTTTGAATTTTTTTTGTTTGTATATTATTATGTACATTTTTAACATGCTGTTTCAAAATATTTTTTGATTGGAACTTTTCACCACAGTATTTGCAAGTGTGTGTTCTTTCAATATGCATCTCCAAAATATTTTTTGTTTGAAAAAAATTACCACAAAATTTGCATTTATAAGAATGTATGTTTTTAACATGCTGATTCAAATTAATTTCTGATTTGAAATTCTGACCACAATATCTGCATTTGTAACTACCAGTTTTGTATTTACCATAATTGTGACTATCAAAATGTCTACGAGAAAGAGTTTTCAATGGTGCAGCGTTTTTATCAGTATATATTATATGCTTCCCTTCATCCTCGCCATGAACTGTTGGTAGTGGAGCTTTTACAGTTGATGAGGATTTCGGTTTAATAAAATCAAGTTCCCCTTCATCTTTTACTTCAATAACGTACGCAGAAGTCATGCAGTCACTGCAAAATCCATTAAATCCGACTGTTTTACCACAACTTCTACATTTTAGCATATTAGCTCCAATTACGTATAATTATATAAAATTTTTTAAAAACATTAGGATGTTCTGAAGGAAAGTTGATTATAAACCACTATCAATTTTCAGGTAGTAATCCCAGTAATAATATCGGTACTGGAATCGGTAACAATTTGAAGTATCGATATGCAAAATCAAATTCAGCCATGTTGCTAACGCTCGATGGTCTTGTTGGGAAGAACTCTTTTGGATTGGTTGGAACAATCAACACTGCAAGTGAAAGCAAGTTTTTTGTCAATCCATAATGGAATTTGTAATAATCACGGTAGATAGTGGCACTGTTTCCAAATTGAACTTCTATGAAGACATCATCCTTCTGAAAATCTCCTATCAACTTTGGATTATCGTGGAGTAATGGTTTCGTTTGCCAATCCGATTTTGAAAATTCAGCTTCAAATGCTTTGTTGTATGCCGTTTGATGCTGGAATGTGTTACTTCCAACCTCAATTTCAAATTCAGGTTTCCACTTTATAGCATCAATGCAATCAAATATTTCATGGACTTCACCTACATTCTGTAGAAGCTTTGGGCTGCAAAAGAAATATTCTTCCTTGAATTTCATGAATGACCGTCCTTCGAGAACAACAATTTCTGTTATATATAATGTTTAGATGAGTAACTATGCAATACTTCACAAGTCTGATTAAACCTATTTATTGGTACATACATTGAAACCATGGTTATTATGGCTAGAACCACTACTACAACAATTGCAATAGAATCGAACCGTTGGACAAGAAGTATATAGATACAAGTCCAGCTAAAATTTATTAGCATTCCTACTGCTATATTGTGAGACATAAATAATTGAGCTACGATACGTTCAATATTACAACCCTTGTCAGAGTCCATTGTTGCAATTATCTTGTATTTATCTTTAAATGCTTTTTTATATTCAGGTTTCTTATAAACACAATATCCAATTTTGAAAATAAGTGACTCTGTAGCAATACCAAATAATTGTATTATGAAACCTAAGGTAATAATGATACCAATAAAAAGAGTATCTGATGTTTCGATATATTTAAGCAAGGGTATGTTTATTTCCAATACAAGTGTCAGAACTCTAAATATGGTATAAAATATTATACTTGGAATTAATACCGTTAATATAATCCATAAGTTTTCAACTAATGATTTTGTCACATTAGACCCCCATGTATTACCCCATTAATCGATATACTATAGTATTTCGTAGTAATCTTTTATAAATTCCACTATGGATGTGCCAATATTTTTAACAAGACTGCATATACTTGAGCATTTTAGAAAAGAATGATGGTGGAGATATGTTGTCTTATTGATAATGAATTATTTCTTCCAGCCATTCCATATCTTCCTCTGTCATAGGTTCCTTATCCAATCCTTGAATCAGCCACAGCCCACTCTTACGTATTTTCTCTTCTGGAAAATGATATCCAAACCAACCCGCAGATGGATTACATACAGTTGTTCTTCTTTGATTTTCATTAATGTCCAATTATTAATGTTTGGTTAAACAACTCGACCATTGCATTCGCCAATATTTCGGAGAACAGATAGGCATACTGGGCATGCAAAAATAGTTAGAGCTATATCTTCCCGTGTATCCCAGTCCAAATCCGTGAATGCATTCATTTCGGAGCTACGTTCTTTGATAAAATTAGACAATTTTACATCGTATTCCTTTATTTCAAATGCATGACTTAAATCATAAAATGTAACAGAATCTTCGTCACTTAAATTTTTATTAAGTGCGTGGAACATGTTCTTTCCATCTTCATCAGTTCTCCCGCAAAAGTAGCACTTTTTTTCATTATCAAGATATATTTTTTCTTTCATTTATGATAATATATTTGGATTTAGCTTAAATTTTGTGGTCAGTTAGTAAAAAATAATGCTTACTTGTTTATTTAATTTTTAATAAAGCTACATATCAATACCATATATGAAAATTCATTGTCAATAGAATGAGTAGATTTTATGTTTTGTAATAATTACAAAAACTAAAGCTACTATGGAAAAATGAAAACATATAAATCTAAATAATTTTATTCCATACTGAGGAAAAATATGAATAAATTCATAAAAATTATTGGAATTCTCTTGTTACTATTTGCCACCATTGGATGCATCTCAGGCGAAGATACTGACGATAGAACAGATATGAATGATGTAGAAGTGGATAGTTCAACGGTAGCTGACGAAGGAGAAGCACTTGCACATGATTCAGAGAATGAAGTTCAAAGTAAACCAGCAGAATATGATGGTACCTTGGTTAGAAATTATGAAATCGTAGAAACTGAGGAAGACCCATGGAAAAGTGCTATCCGAAAGCAATATAGAGTGCTTGTTCCAACAGACATTACAGAAGAAGAATTAAAAGCAACTTTAATTCAAATTGTGCTGGATAAAACATCTGAAAACAAAGATATTGATGCAATATCCATTTTTGCTTATGACAGAAGAGAGGATGTAAATGGAGCCTATACTCTCGGCACAGCGGATTGGTGTCCAAATGGAAATTGGGGCGATGTCACTCCTGAAATTGCATCAAGCAATGATAGGTCTTCTTATGAATATGTATTTGACATTAAAGATAAGGTTGGGAACGATGATTTAGACCGACCTACAGATTTGGAATTTGAAATAAAAAATTATTATTCTGCATGTTATGATGCTGAATGGGATAACATTGATTTAAGCGACCCATATGCAACTGTTGATGAAGAAGTTGTTTATCAGAAAGTTGCTGACAAGTATGGAATTACTAAAGAAGAAGCAAAAGAAATCTGCATGAAGGTAACACTTTATCAAATGCAATAATTTGCTTTTCTTTTTTCTTTTTTAAAATATAGTATGTATAAGTTAGTACGAATTGACAATTAGTTATATTTTTGATAATAATTAGGAGCAAAGAAATGATTTCGAGTGAAGTTCGACGTGTTATTGATAAAATTATTGATGTTGATTATAACAATGGAAGATGTAAGTTCATGATGAGTGATTATAAGGTTTTGAATATATCTATCAATAAATTACTCAATTCCCATTATTTTGATAACTCATATGAAGCGTTATATGGTTGTCCAACTGGAATCAAAGGCAATGATTGGAATGATTTCTATGATGAACTCTGGAAAAAGATAAATGAATGATAGCTTCAATTATTTTCTCTTTCCCATAATTTAACAAAATCTTACCTATTTTTTATCATTAGGTAAATGTGCTGTTTTTGCATATCATATACGGAAAATAGTATGGATGAAAAATCTGTAAAGATGGCTATTAATAAAAGTTCCAATGGAGATTTAAGTTCTCCAAAGGATAAACATGTACAACTTTAAGGAGCATCACATCGAATTCGACTGTGAATATCCGTTACGCTGTTGAGATTATTAGCTAAAGCAACAACAGCACACCTTTCTTCATTATCAAAATGTTCCCCACTAGCAAAATTTTTACCAAAAACAAACCATTCACATTCTCTTTCGATACATTTTGTCTGCAATAAAGGACATATTTTGCCTGTCATAAAATCACATTCTCCATAAAAATTCCTTATTAATATTTATCCATTTCATCATGAAACTGAATCTTAAATTCATATTTCATTCTTTTTTTATCGTCACAAAAACTATTTATGGTAACATTTTTTTTCAAAAACGAGGGTGTGAACAAAATCATGCTCTCAAATTTTGTATATTGTTGCTTAATGCCATTTCCAATCTACCCATAGCATGAATCATTTCAGCCTGTAGATTATCCCATTTATCCCTATCTTTTAAGCCTGCTTTCGTGGTTGTCCATTTAATTCTATAAGCTTTTCTTCCTTCAACACTGTTCCAATCCAATGGTTTCATAAAAATATTTTCGATAGAGTTCTTGTTATTATGAAGTTCATCGAATCTTTGCTTGTTCAATTCTTCTGAATCTTTTCCATTATCAATAGTTAATTCAACAGATGCGGAATTCATTGTGATGCTATATGTGTAAGATAATCCAGATTTGCCAGCACTTGCACGAATCCAATTATTTTTGCTAGGTGTTTTGTCACCAAACATTGTAGAGCTGCTTTTTTGTATAAGTTCCTTCCAGAATTCACGCCTTAACTGATACCTTTCAACATCTTCCTCTCTTGCCCTTGCAAATGCTTTTTGAGTTTTACTTGGTGCACGTATTAATGAAAAATGTGGGGCAGGCATTGAATTTCCTATCTGAAGTCCTTCTAACTTTACTAGATAGAATAAAATATCATCTGGGGTGTTATTATTTAACCACTCGATTACCTGTATATGCTGTTCATCTCCATCTTCACAAATCCATATTGCAGTTTTTGCATCAAGTCCTGTAAGATATGTAAGCAATTTCCCCAAGTGGTCATGGTCTGATTTTCCATATTGATTCTCAATAACAACATTATTGTCATTTTCATCTTTGGCAAGTATATCAAGTGAAAATGAACCACACCTTTTCTCCTTTTGAACAAAAGAAAGTTCCATTTCAATTTCTCTGCCAAGAATCTCAAGGTTTTTTGCAAGCCATGGTGTAAAATCAGAATCTTCCCTTTTCCACATATCTTTAATTCCCACCTTTTCAATTTTCCCAATATCCATATGATAACTTCCTTCCAAAATTAAATCGATGTTTATTATTATGCTTAATCTTCAACAATGGGATTTTCAAAATCCTTGTTAAAATCCAAAAATACAGGTTCATCCTTTTCAGATGCCAAAATTTTAGCTTTGTTTATCCATTGAATAATATGTTTGATACGAGAATCAGAACCACTTTCCTTATCATATCTATAGATGGTGTAACCTACCTCGCTAGTCGTTATCCCAATAAGACGTTCACGGTCATCATCATTAATTGTTATAGAACTGTTATCAGCATAGTCCGAACAAGTTTCAATTTTTTCTGCGTTTACATACCTATGTTCTACGTCATAACTCTCATCTTCTGTTCTTATCCATACTGATGTCATACTGTCACCTACATTGAACATTTTATTAGAAGAAAGATACATTTAATAATATTTAAAATAGGATTCTTTGTTCATCTTATCAGTATTTGACCTGTACAGAAAGTTTCAAGATG
>NZ_JBCAUS010000006.1:300000-459488 GCF_038432375.1 Methanococcoides sp. LMO-2 | reverse complement strand
CGTTGTTTACTGTACTGAGGTACGAGAGTCCTTGGGAAATCTACATCGCTGCTTTGCTCACTCTATTACCCTTTTCTTTTACTTGATCTACACTCACTAGCTTTGAGTTTGTTTTTTTTTAAGAATCTATGATATGTAACCATACATGATCGCACTTTTCTATATCCTGCGCTCCAATTTGATCTAAAGATCGACGTCATTGCTGCTCAGAGTATATTCTCTATCTCAATGCCTACTCGCGCTCGAACGAAAGATTACACAAAGTCCCCTTGAGCAACGCGAAAGGGACGCGCGCTCCAGAAGCGCCGATCTGGCGAATGCAGAAGCGCTGATCTGGCTAAAGTTATATTATATTGGTTCCTAATTCCTTATTAAAGGGGTTCGGGGTTTCTATGAGCAAAGTTTCAATTGTTTTTGTATACAATGCAGACAGCGGTCTGGTCAATGAAATGAAAGATTATGTCCATAAGATAGTGTCTCCAGCTAGCTATGAATGTAATCTGTGTGCTATAACTTATGGTAATACAGGTATGAAGAGCGAATGGAAGTCCTTTATGAACGACCTGCCTGTTCCGGTGGTCTTTTTGCACAAGGATGAGTTCCATGAACAGTTCAATTATCCTGGTGCTTCATTCCCATGCGTATATCTTCAAAGGGACAACAAGCTTGATCTGCTGATCACATCTGATGAAATAAATGAATGCAATGACCTTGAGGAGCTGAAAGCTCTTGTCAAGGACAAGCTGAAGTTCATTTCAGGGAATTAATTTTGAGATATTTTCACCTGGAATCTTTAGAATAGTTTGTTCCTGCCGCTTCTAATTCAGGTCATTTTTTTCAAAGAGCACCATATATAACAAAGGAGCATCTATAATATCTTTATACTATAGCTTGGGGTGTGCAAATGAAAGAGTATGATCTAATAGTGATAGGCAGCGGTTCAGGTATGAACTATATTGGGGTGATGATGCAGGATAACCCGGAGATGAAAGTAGCGATCATCGACAAGGACAAGCCTGGGGGGATATGTCTGACAAGGGGCTGTATTCCCTCCAAGATGCTACTGTATCCTGCAGAACTTGTAAGGGAGATCGGGAGAGCAGACAAGTTCGGCATTGATGCTGAGATCAGGAGCATTGACTTCAATTTTATCATGGAAAGGATGCGATCATCCATCGGGCAGGATATTGATATGATCCACGATGGGCTCTCTTCAAGTCCTAAGATGGATTACTATGAGGATACTGTTGAGTTCGTGGAACCATATGTGCTTAAGGTCGGCGATGAGACGATCACTTCTAAGATGATCTACCTGAGCATAGGTTCAAGACCCATGATCCCACCGGTTAAAGGCCTGGAAGATGCCGGTTATATCACAAGTGATAGTGTCCTGGAACTGAGATCCTTGCCAAAGAGCCTTGCTATCATAGGTGGCGGTTACATAGCTGCCGAATACGGCCATTTCTTCTCTGCAATGGGTTCAGATGTTACCATAATCGGACGCAGTCCCAGGATCATTGCCCAGGAAGAACCGGAGATCAGTGAACTTGCAAAGAAGAAGATGCAAAAGTACATGACCATCCTTACGGACCACGAGGTCGAAGAGGTTCAGGTTTCTGGTAACCGAAAGATGGTCATGGCAAAAGACAGGCAGACCGGTGAGAAAAAAGAAATACTTGCCGATGAGATCCTTGTGGCTACCGGGCGAAGTCCGAACACCGATATCCTTCATCCTGAAAAAGGAAATGTTGAGATCGATGAGAAGGGATGGATAATAGTAAATGACCACATGGAAACGAGCTGTCCCAATGTCTGGGCCTTTGGTGATGCCAATGGTAAATATCTCTTCAAGCATGTAGGTAACTATGAGTCCACTGTTGCATACCAGAACTCGGTTCTTGATCGCGATATCAGTGTTGACTATCATGCAGTACCACATGCCATCTTCTCTTATCCGGAGATCGCAGGTGTGGGAATGGGAGAAGCAGAGACTGTGGAGCATTACGGAAAAGATAATATTTCCATCGGTTTCCATCGGTTCGAGGATACAGGAAAAGGCATGGCCATGGCCCTTGAGGATTATTTTGTCAAGGTCATAATTGATAACTCCACCAACATCTTGCTTGGTGCACACATAATCGGACCACAGGCTTCGGTTCTTGTACACCAGATGATAACTCTCATGAACACTCCGGGAGTCAATGTAGCCCCTATCGTTCATGGAATGGATATTCATCCTTCCCTGAGCGAGGTCGTCAAACGGGCATTTTACTCACGGATGCCAGTTGATGAATATCATTCAGTATTGAAGTCCCTTGAACTTGAATACTGACCTTTTTTCCTTTTATTCTTTTTTATGACAGTGTACCTATCCATCCTCTGACAAGTATGAAAACTATGATCAGTGGAAGGATGTATTTGATGTACGGTCTTGCCTGTGTTGGGAATTTAACCCCTTTACCGGAATCGGTCTCCTGGATGAAATTATTCCATCCCCATCCGAAACTATAACTGCAGAACAGAACCAGTGTAAGGGCACCTATCGGAAGGATGTTGTTAGTAAAGATGAAATCCTCCAGATCAAGGATGGATGTTCCCTCTCCAAAAGGCTGGAACCAGCTGAGTGGTCCAAACCCAAGGCAGCATGGTATTGACAAAATGAATATCGAAGCTCCTGTTAGCAGAGAGGCCTTCTTTCTGTCCCATCCCCATTCATCTATTGAAAAAGCTATTACATTTTCAGAGATCCCCATCACAGTTGACATTGAAGCAAAGGCAAGGAACAGGAAGAAGAGGGTTCCCCACAAAATACCTGCAGGCATCTGGTTGAAAACGTTAGGTAGAGTTACAAAGAGCAATCCCGGACCGGAGCCCACATCAACACCAAATGCAGAGCATGCTGGAAATATCATAAGTCCTGCCATGAGTGCTATGGAAGTATCAAGAAACGTGATTTTCAGGGATTCTCCTGTAAGGGAATGATCTTTATTGATGTAGCTTCCGAAGATGGTCATGCCACCAACTCCTACGCTCAAAGTGAAAAATGCCTGTGTCATGGCTGCATAGATGCCTTTCCAGCTAAGGCTCGAGAAATCCGGGTCTAGATAAAAGCTGATACCTTCAGCAGCACCCGGAAGGGTGACAGAACGAATTACAAGTATTATCAGGATAAAGAAAAGCCCTGACATCATCACCTTACCGGTCCGCTCAACCCCTTTTTGGAGACCAACTGAGCATATGAATGCACCAAGACCAACTACCAGTGCCATCCATGTTATCATCTCCATGGTCCTTCCCATGAACAGGTCGAAGAAAATACCTATTTCCGAGGGTTCGAGATAGATAAAACTGCCTTTGACCATGTAATAGAAATATGCAAGTCCCCAACCTGCAACCGTAGTGTAGAACATAAGCAGGACAACATTCCCTATAATAGCGATGTAGCCGAACAGGTGCCATCTTTTTCCCTTTGGTTCCAGCTTACGCATGGAACCTGCAATATTCTGCCTGCCTGCTCTTCCGGTAGCAAATTCCATTATCAGTATAGGTAATCCGAGAATGAGCAGAAATGCTAGGTAAACGACAACAAAGGCACCACCACCATATTTTCCTGCAATGAAAGGGAAACGCCAGATGTTTCCAAGCCCTATGGCACACCCTGCAGAAACAAGCAGGAACCCGATCCTTGTAGCTAATAGTTCACGGTTGTTATCTGCTGTGTCCCCTGCCATGTCTATACTTTTCCCTTTATGTCAATAAGGATAGCTATATGGGGGACTGTATAAATATAATTCTAATAATCTTCTGAATATTCCCTGTTTAGGGAGAAATAAAAAAAGAAGAACCCTTTAAGGGTTCATGCGGAAAGGGCAAGAATTGCTTCTGCCAGATCCCCGTTAGCATTTTTGAGAGCTTCAAGGGCAGCTTCATCGCTTGCACCGGTCTGCTCTGCCACAAGTCTCACATCATCTTCAGGGATTGCAAGTTCACGTGGTACTTCTTCAGGAGTACCTGTTACCTGATATGTGTCAACTCCCTGTGCATTCATTATGCTTACACTTGCGTCATTGAATACTATATCCTTGTCCGCGGTCCTTATGATGACCTGTTCCACATCTTCTATCTCGTCGATGTTGATGCCCATCTGTTTCATCATCTGTTTGACCTTTTTGGGGTTCATGCCCCTTCCGCCCATACCTGGAATCATATGATCACCTTTTAATTACTACCGCGTAGGATGGTATTACTTAATTAAATACCTTGTTCTTAGTGGCAACTGCCACCGCAGCTGCTGCATCCGCTTGCAGCCATTGGGTTATCGATGATGAATCCTTTGCCGCCATCTGTCTCGATGTAATCGATGGTTGCTTTCTCCAGCTGTTCGCTGATATCAGGGCCCATTACGATCTTAACATCCTTGCTGTCGACGGTGACATCCTCTTCCTTGATCTCGTTGTCGAGTGCCATTCCGTACTGGACGCCGCTGCATCCCATACCTGCAACAAAGATCCTCAGAGCATGGTCCTGTTTGTCCTCAGCTTCGAGCAATGCTTTCAATTCTGTTGCAGCAACATCTGTTATCTCGATCATTCTTTATCACTCCATTTTTCGTTAACTTTCTGAAATCAATTAATGCGGTGGTCTCTATATACAAGTTTCGTCTATATATATGTTCGGGTAGTTACGAACAATAATTCACATGAATTCAACATCGTCATCTACAGGATTTGTAAGTATCTCCTGTGTATATGCGTTGATCTCCATGGAGTTCCTTGAACCCTTTACTTCCCATATAGGAACATATACCAGCTCGATCTTGAACCTTATATCATCCATGGATGGCTTGAACAGCTTGTGTTCGGATATCATAGCCTCGCCGACCACATTGTTGAAACGCACATCCTTTGTGTATTCCTCGATAATGTTCGATATGAGCGTACTTTCAGCTTCCTTCTGGTCGATCATCTTGCTTTTGATCTCGTAGTTATCATCAGGAAGTGTCAGGCTGTCGGTCACCTGGTGAATTTCCAGCTGCTCCTTATTACCGTTGAGTGCATTAAGGCAACCCTGGCCCTGGCCGGAAATGTCAATGACCTTGTTCTTGAACCTGTGTTCTGCCTTGACCGCATATGCATAGTTCCAGAAAGGTACGAACTTGAGAACAACGTCCTCAGGCATTCCTATCTCGGACTTTGCCATCATCGCAGCCCTTTCTTTTTGCAACTTTATCGGTGCGGTGCGAAGGTCAAGTGTTGATGGAAGTGGCTGTGGTGTCTGCCATGAGGCAGGCTGTGGTTCAGGCACTGCTGTAACAGGCGGTTCCACAAAGGACCTCTCTTCCTGCTGATAATTTCCCGTTGTAGCTGCCTGCTGCATCTCAGGGGAAGTTCCCCATATGTTGAAACCCTGATCTTCCTGTGCAGTCGCCTGTGGAGCAGTTTGTACTGAAGGCTCTGCTGATGCAAAAATAGTAGTATTATTGTCGGCAGTTACCTCGAAGCTTCCTGAACCAGGGCCACTGATCGGACCTTCCTCAGCAGGAACAGCATTCCTGTCGATGTCGTAAGCCACAAGATGGAGATCTGCAGCGTTTCCTTCAAGGTCAGCGATTACAGCTTTTCCTATCTGGAGAGCAAGTTCGTCACGGTCCCATGTGATAAGGCCTACATGTGTTGCATATTCACGGAGTTCCGTCTCCATTTTCTCCATGGTTACATATAGTCCTGTATCACCGTGTACCTGGTCTGCAAAATTCCTTATCTGTGCAGGATCAGGCTTATTTGCAAGCAGAATCAATGTCTTGTGGTCGTTTTTCTCTACGATCAGGTCCACAGTGTCAGATTCAGTAACATTGTGGCCGGAAGTTGTAAATATGTTTGTCAGGAGTTCGGCAAGTTTTTCTTTCATTCTCATCAACCATTTTGTTATTGCAGTATCTGGAATTTCTCCACTACAAGACGATCAGAGAACTCTGGTCGTAGTTTCCAGTTCAATTCCTTTGTTAGTGATATTATATGAAATGGTCTTGTCAGGAGGGATCATTCCCCTCATCTTGCGTACCAGTATCGTTCTCTCTATCTCGCTTCCACGTTCTTTCATGCGGAATTCAAGGACGCCGTCGCAAATGCTTTTGAGCCCGTTCTCAACTTTTGGATCGTGTGTTCCACCGGTCATAAGAATAAGTTGAACGGCATTTGTCAGCTTCCCGATAGAAGATATGTATTCAATAGCTTCAGTGACCGTTTTCATGTCATAGGACCTGAGGAAATATGATATTGAATCGATGACACCCCTGTATTGTCCCTTTCTCTCTTTGGAGGTGGATGCCTTCAACTGGTTCATCGTATCAGCGTTCTGCTTAAGGAAATCCTTGGCTGAGAGGCTGCATGCAATTCCTTTTGGCAGTATATTACAGAACCTTAAGGTGTAAGCATCAATGAAATCCATTTTCCCGTTCTCTACATATTCGTCAATATCCCATCCGAAGTTCTTCATATCCTCAATTATTTCCGGAATTGGGTGTTCTGCAGAAAAATAGTAGACTTCCTCGTTGTTCAACAGTCCCCCATAAACGAACTGCTGTGCAAATAACTCTGAGCTTGCGCCGGGTTCTGCAAGTATCAATATGGTAGTTCCCGGAGGGACTCCTCCCCCAAGCTGAACGTCAAGTCCTACCAAACCCGTCGGAACCCTGTAACCCCCTGATCCATCGAAACTGTAATCCATGCTTTCACCTTGTCATGTATGCAAAAAAATGTTCTAATGAAGTTTCTACACACCAAATTTATTATCACTACATATTGATTCCTCTTAGTTTTTATAGTTATAGTATGTCTATTAATTGATCAGTATGCTAGATCTTGACAATCTCAAATATGATGACAATGGTCTTATCATAGCAATTGCGCAGGATGATAAGACCAATGAGGTCCTGATGGTCGCCTACATGAACAGGGAGTCCCTCAAGCTTACCATTGAGACCGGTATCGCTCACTACTGGAGTCGTAGCAGGCAGAAACTGTGGAAGAAAGGAGAAAGCTCCGGTCACATGCAGACAGTACACGAGATGCTGGTGGATTGCGATATGGATGCGATCGTAATGAAGATCGAACAGAAAGGCGGAGCATGCCACACCGGCCACAGGTCATGTTTCTACCGCAATATCGAAGGAGATGTTGTTGGGGAAAAGGTCTTTGATCCCGATGAGGTCTACTAATATCCCATGAGCAGTATTTCGAGGAACTATTCTTGTTCCTTTTGATCTTCTTTTTCTGAATACGTTTCTCTCCTGTACTGCTATCCTTTCTTGTTCTTCTGTCAGTTGTGTTAAATAGTTTTGAACGGTAGTTCTCTTTATGGAAGAAAAAGAGATAACAAGGGTAGTTCCGGATACAAGTGTCATTATTGATGGTCTTGTATCTGAAATGATCGCTGAAGGGGGATATGAAGGGGTTTCAATAATCATTCCTGAGGCCATGGTAGCAGAACTTGAATCACAGGCAAACCGCGGGCTTGAGATCGGCAACAAAGGGCTTGATGAGCTAAAGCAGCTGCAGGAAATGGCAAAAGAGGGACTTATAGATATATCTTTCATCGGTGAGCGTCCGACAATAGAAGAGAGAAAATATGCCCGGGAGGGCGCTGTGGATGCCATAATCCGTTCCTGTGCAGAAGAAGCAGGTGCCACTTTTGTAACAGGGGACAGGGTGCAGTATGATGTTGCTGTGGCAAAGGGAATGGACGTGGAGTACCTTCCACCTAGAAAGGCCGAGTTCATTACTCTTCATATTGAGGATTTCTTTACTGACGACACGATGTCCGTACACCTGAAGAACAAAGTTGTTCCAATGGGCAAACGCGGTTCCATCAGGAATGTGGAATTCGTGGAAATAAGGGATACACCTTGCACTTCAGGCGAATTGAAAGAGATAACACGTGAGCTTCTTGAACGTGCACGTGCCGACCCTGAATCCTTTATCGAGATGTCACTTAACGGTGCTACCGTACTGCAGATCCGGGACATGCGAATAGCTATCTCAAACCCTCCATTTTCAGATGATGTAGAGATCACGGCAGTACGCCCTGTAGCCTCGGTAAAGCTGGATGAGTACCGTCTGGGCGATAAGCTCAAGGAGAGGATACTTGGACAGCGTGGAATTCTGGTATCTGGTCCTCCGGGAGCGGGCAAGTCCACATTCGGAGCAGGAGTTGCCACTTTCCTGCATGAACACGATTACGTCGTAAAGACAATGGAGTCCCCAAGGGACCTGCAGGTTCCCAGGGAGATCACACAGTATGCACCCCTTGAGGGAAGCATGGAAAAGACCGCAGACGTTCTGTTGCTTGTAAGGCCTGACTATACTATCTACGATGAGGTCCGCAAGACCCGTGATTTCGAGATATTTGCGGACATGAGGCTTGCAGGCGTCGGTATGATCGGTGTGGTGCATGCCAATCGTGCCATCGATGCTGTCCAGAGGCTCATCGGCAGGGTGGAGTTAGGTGTTATTCCACAGGTTGTAGATACGGTTATCTTTATTGACAAAGGAGAGGTTGCCCAGGTGCAGACCCTTGAGTTTACAGTAAAGGTGCCTTCAGGGATGATGGAGGACGATCTTGCAAGACCTGTTATTGTAGTTTCCGATTTTGAGACCTCAACACCGGAGTTTGAGATATATACCTTCGGTGAGCAGGTTGTCGTCATGCCCATATCTACTTCAGGCGGGGAGAGGAAACCTGTCTGGTCCCTTGCGGAGAGCGAGATAAGGGATGTTGTCCAGCGCTATACCAGTGGTCCGGTTGAGGTCGAAATGGTCTCCGACACAAGTGCTGTTGTGAAGGTTTTCGAAAAGGAGATCTCAAAGGTGATCGGTAAGAGCGGTGCGGTGATCGATGAGATCGAGAGGATCGTAGGTGTCCATATCGATGTGCGTGAGCTCAAGGAACAGGGTCGTACGACTAAGAGCAAGAGCAAAGGAGGAGATCGTAACAGGTTCTCAGGAAGCAGCTACCGCCCTACCATCGAGCACACAAAGAAGCATGTGATACTGAACGTTCCTGAGATCGCTTCACAGGATGTTGAGATATATGCAGGCGATGATTACCTGTTCACTGCAACAGTTGGTCGTCATGGTGATGTCAAGGTCAGAAGCAATTCTGCCATTGCCCACAGCATTATGGATGCGGTGGATGACGGAGAGCCTATCCTTGTGAAAGTCTTGTAATTTAAAAAAAGATATAAAAAAGGTTAATGGAGGAGTGATCTCCTCCTTTGATCTGAACTTTTTTAGTTAGCTTTGTTTGCCTTCAGGACTTTTCCAAGTCCAAAGCTTATGAGAAGGATAGCTATCGTTCCTGCGGAAATAGCAACGATCTCACCAAGTTTTCCCTGTCCTTCTATGGAGTAATCAGGCATAGGGGATTCGATTGCAGGTTCTGCTTCTTCGAGTTCAGCGAATCTTTCTTCATCAATAACACTTTCAGCAGCACTTTCCAGACCGTCTGGGTCTGGAGATGCAAGGAATGGTGCAAGTACTGATATCAGGAGTGCGATGGCAATTCCTGCGTACAGGAGTTTCATGTTCTGGCTTGTCACAATGTTGCCTCCTTTGAACCTTCTGTGATCTTGCTGTCTACAAGGTCAGGACGTGCTTTTGCGATGGCTGCAATAGCAATTGCGGTAATTAGTCCTTCTCCAATGATGCCTATGACAAAGTGGAATGTTCCCATTGCAACGAGTCCCGGTACAAGCGGGAATGTACCTGCAATGCTCATTTCTACTGCTGTTGCAATAGCTGATACAAAGAGTCCCAGCCATGCACCGAAAAATGCTGCGATCTTGATGTCGATCTTTCTACTTCTGAGTGCGACGAATGAGTAGTAGCCTATAAAGCCTGAGATGACACCCATATTCAGGATATTGGCACCCATTACAGTAATTCCTCCGTCAGCGAACACGATTCCCTGTACCAGTAATACAAGTGTCAGTACAAGAACTCCGGCAAAAGGACTTCCAAAGATTATGGCTACAAGTGCAGCTCCGACCATGTGGCCACTGGTTCCCATTCCTATAGGGATGTTCAGTGCCTGTATTGCAAAAATTCCTGCAGATAAAGCTGCAAGAATTGGTATTTTCATATCATCCATATCTCTTCGTGCCCACCTGAAGGACATAAAAATGAATGGAAGCGCTATTGCCCAGTAAACAAGTGCCTGGGATAGCGGCATAAATGAATCTGGTATATGCATTGATTTTCCTCCTTGTTATGATTGTGACAATTTTTGTATGATTTAGTATTACATACGTTTAATTTGGTATTACTGCAGACAGTGTCAATAATATATATAAGCTTAACGGAATTCAAAAAGAACATTTCTCCATTAATCAGTTTGAAGCTCTTTAATTTTTGAATATTTTTAGATTATATACAAAAAACAGAGTGTGAAGATTATGGCATAATTTATTAATAATAATATATCTTCTTCCTGTCACTTAGCACTGTTAACACTTGATAAGTGGAAGATGAGATCAACATGGCTCCTGAAAACTCTATTATTGAACTTAGGAATCTTTCTTATAAATATTCCAGCAGTGATGCAAAAGCACTCGATAACATTGATCTGTCTATTACTTCAGGTGAGAAGATCGCTATCCTTGGAGCCAATGGTGCAGGCAAGTCAACCCTTTTCAAGCATCTTAATGGCATCCTTTCCCCCTCTTCAGGTGAGGTCATGATCAATGGGGAAACGATATCAAAGAAGACGATCCGCAAAGCTCGCCAGACGGTGGGTATTGTTTTCCAGAACCCCGATGACCAGATATTCTCCCCAACTGTGGAGGAAGACATTGCCTTTGGTCCTATGAACATGGGGCTGTCGGAAGATGAGGTTAAAGAGAGGATCGAAACTGCACTTGAGCTTGTGAATCTGAAAGGATTTGAGAGTCGCGCTCCTCATCATCTGAGTGGGGGACAGAAAAAGCTTGTTGCTATTGCCGGTGTGCTTGCAATGCGTCCTGAGGTAGTGGTCCTTGATGAACCCACGGCAGGACTTGATCCGCTCAATGCCGGTCAGGTGATGGATATCATTGACAGGATGAACCGGGAACTTAACATGACGGTCGTTCTCTCAACACATGATGTTGATATTATTCCGACATTTGCTGACAGGATATGCATCATTGATCATGGCAAGATACTGGCAACAGGCACTCCAAAAGAAATATTCCGGGATCATGACCTGATACAGAAAGCCCATCTGCGTATGCCCAGGATCGCTGAGGTCTTTGAACTTTTACAGGATGAGGGCATAGATGCCCGGATACAGATCGCTCCTGCAGATGCAAGGGATGAGATCATCCGTGTAATCGATCAGAGCGGAAAACAGGGCATAACGGAGTAACTTCCATGGGAATAGGACTAACTGATATCGAAAGGGAATCCTATAAGGACAGCCCTGTTCACAGGCTGGATGGCCGTATCAAGATAATAGCCTTTATCAGTATTGTGTTCTATGTGGCATCTCTCCCAAGAATGGATGATGCGAACTTTGCTAAGCTTCTTGTCCTTGAAAGCTACCTGCTTTTATTGATGGTGATCGGTAATTTGAATCTTCTTTACGTTCTGGCAAGGATCATTGCAGTAATTCCATTTGGATTGGGCCTTGCGATATTCCAGCCGTTTATCAGGCAGCCTTTCATCGAAACGTTCACAGTTTATCCAATGTCACTTCCCTTTGGTCTGACCATCACCTATGAAGGGCTGGATTTTGGCCTGATGCTTATGGCAAGGTTCATTGTGTGTGTGACATCTGTTATTGTTTTGTCTTCCACAATGAGGATGAATGACCTAGTAGTTTCTGCAAGGAGGCTTGGTATTCCCAGGGAGTTTACTCTTCTCCTGACAATGATGGTAAGGTATCTCTTCGTTTTCTGGAGTGTTCTCAAAAGAATACGCGTGGCGCAGAAGTCCCGTCTGTTCGATATGTGGAACAAGGATGTTCCCCGAAGATGGATACTGGAGCAGGTTGGCAATACCATAAGCTCACTTTTCGTGCAGTCCTATGAGCAGGGTGAAAGGACATACGTTGGAATGCTTTGCAGAGGATACGGTAATGACCACAGTAATCTATATTTCCGCAAGTCGAAGATGCAGGGAAAGGATACATTTTTTGGTATTTTTACCATAGGTTTAATTTTGTTTGTTCATATATTCCTATGAAAGAAGGATTATGAGAAAGGTCTGCATGGATGCAAGACCATTATCATAATATACCTCCTTCACAACTTTATTACTTAGGGATGATTTTTATGAAGGTATCAATTATTGGATCAGGTTATGTTGGTTCAGTTTCTGCGGCTTGTTTTGCAGAGCTAGGGCATGAAGTGATATGTATCGATATTGATGAAAGAAAAGTGCAGATGATCAATGACGGAATTCCTCCTATCTGGGAGGAGGGCCTTGGCGACCTGATGAAAAAGCATGCTGAAAAGAATCTCATAGCAACATCTGACTATGATTATGCTGTGCAGAACTCGGATGTTTCCTTCATTTGTGTTGGAACTCCATCCAACGAGCATGGCAATATCGATCTGTCCATCGTAGGCCATGCCTGCAAGAGCCTTGGTATGGCAATGGCAAAGAAGGACGGATTCCACATTGTAGTAGTGAAAAGCACAGTGGTTCCGGAAACCACCGAGGAGATAGTCCTTCCTTTACTTGAGGAGCACTCAGGCAAGGTCGCTGGTAAGGACTTCGGCGTTGCAATGAACCCTGAGTTCCTGAGAGAAGGCAAGGCCGTCTATGATTTCATGAACCCTGACAAGATCGTTGTTGGAAGCATTGACGAAAGAACAGGTGCCCTTGTTGCGGAGCTGTACCGGGACCTGGACTGTGAGGTTACAAGGACAACACCGCGTACTGCTGAGATGATCAAGTACGTGAACAATTCTTTCCTTGCAACAAAGATATCGTTCTCCAATGAGATCGGCAATATCTGCAAGCGCCTGGGTATCGACACCTATGAGGTAATGAAAGCCGTGGGCGCGGATTTTCGTATCTCCGAATATTTCCTGAACTCAGGCGCAGGTTTTGGTGGCTCCTGCTTCCCCAAGGATGTCAGGGCTCTTATCGGGAAGGCAAAGGAGATCGATTATTATCCTTCTCTCCTTGAATCCGTGATCGAGGTGAATGAGCTCCAGCCATTGCAGATGGTGGAACTTCTTGAAAAGCACGCAGTGGATGTCAAGGGTAAAAGAGTGGCTGTACTGGGACTTGCTTTCAAGAACCAGACGGATGATATCCGCGAGTCACGTTCCATTCCTGTCATAAGGAAACTTCTTGAGCTCGGTGCCGATGTTGCTGCATACGACCCAATGGCAACAGACAACATGAAGGGCCTGATCGAGAACATAAAGTACTGCGATAGTGCTGCAGAGGCACTGAAGGGTGCGGTTGCATGTCTGGTCATGACCGAATGGGATGAGTTCAGGGAACTGGGTCCTGAATTTGAAGCTATGAAGAACAAGGTAGTGATCGATGGCAGGAAGATGATCGATCCTGAAAATCTCAAAGAGGATATTGTTTACGAAGGTCTTTGCTGGTGAGTTATATGAGTGGGGGTACGACAAAAGAGGACGTCCTGGGGAGGGTCGAGTCCTTTGACCAGAGTGTCAGGAGCCTTGAGAAAAGGCTTCGTGCAGTGGAAAGACGATTGTCCGTGGAAGTGCCTGCTGAGGATGTTGCAGGTACTGTATTTGAGCCACAGCAACCGCAGGTTTCAGGAGATGTCCGATCTGCGATCGAGGGCATTGACAGGCTGAAAGCAGAAGTTGAAGAGCTGAGATCTCTGATAGAAGTTTCAATTCGTGAGGACATCGATAAGCTGTCCGACAGGCTGGAAACAGCACTTGCGGAGCAGGATGAGAAGCTCATGCGTATCGAGGACCGCAATAGGATAACCATCGGCTCTATTAAGATGCCTGTGGAACTTTCAGGAATCATAGGGGCCGTCCTCCTGTTTATCACAGGAGGCCTGATCTTTGCAGGCAGGTGGGATATTCTCAGGTCCCCTTATTTTTCCCTGGGGCTGGGAGCAGTGCTCGCTCTAGCGGTCCTGTTTAAGTTCTATCTGGCAAACAGGAAATCTGTCTGATGTTCCTTTGATCTGGCTATCGGCTATTCTTCATTGACGGATGATCTTCACAAAGTGATCGTCATCGTGGTCGAGATAGCCGTCAGCCATTGCTTTGATGGTTACGTATCCCTCATGCTTTCCCACAGGTAGCGAGATGTTGTTAAGCTGCATCAGCACCTGCCCTGAGCTATCGGTTAGTCCTCCGGAAGCAACGTTGCCGGAAGGGTCTCTCAGCACGACATTGCACCCACCCACAGGCTCCCCGTCAAAGTTGGAGACGGTGATCCCGATAGGCCCGGTACTTGAGTTATTGCCTGATAATGTTATGCTCGTCACGTCAGGAGTGGCATACATCGGCCTTGGTGCAGTGGGTGCATTGACGATTGCCGACACGATCACCGCAAAGCCGATCATCCCTATTATTGTCAGGACGACCATGCGAATAGGCAGTCCTATGGCTGCCTTTTCGTCCAGAACAATGCTCTATTTTGGCATATTAAAAAAGGAAAGTGAGATCACTTTGTCTTGATGACCATCACTGCATCTTTCTTCTCGTAATCGTAGAAACCATCGGCTGCGATCGTAAGGTCCATTGTACCTTCGTTCTGGTTGGCACCCATTTCCACCTGTGCAGCGGTGGTGATCAGCGTGGTTTCACCGTTGATGTCAGTGGTATTGCTTGCCACTCCACCAAGACCTCGCAGAACAGCGTTCGCGTTACGGACAGGATTTCCGTCAGGGTCGGTTGCAGTGATCCTGACCACGACTGTCAGCGGGTTCTGTGCGGTTACCGCATCCACCACAATAGTGTTTCCTGCACTCAGGGCAGTTCCCTGAAGGCCTGCTTCATCGATATTAACGGCCATGTTCTTTGTGGGTGGCGGGATTATCGCGATGAGTGCTGCCAGTGCGACCATTCCGACAACCAGCATCACCACGATGTTGATGGGTAGCTCTATCGCCCTTTCATCATTAAAGATTCTTCTCGCGTTTTTCATTCATATCACCTATTGTACCTTTGCCTTTTCAGGCGGGGATTCAAAGGTAAAAATGAGATATAAATATCGCGATTTTTTATAATTATATTAATAATTATTTGCGGTATTTAATCATCGCGTTAGATTGATGTACCAAAACCGTACTGTACTTCCCATGAAAAAGATAGTGATAATTGACTATGGGCTTGGCAACCTCCGTAGTGTCCAGAAGGGGCTGGAACACGCAGGTGCAGAAGTGACCATTTCAAAGGACCCTGCTGACCTTGAAAGTGCGGATGGTGTTATCCTTCCGGGCGTGGGTGCCTTTTCCGATGCAATGAAGAACATTGTTCCTTTCCTTGATTCAATACACAGTTACGTGGAGTCCGGAAAACCTGTACTTGGAATTTGCCTTGGGCAGCAGATGCTCATGAGCCATTCAGTAGAAGGCGGGTTCACAGACGGACTTGACCTGGTTCCCGGTAAAGTTGAACGCTTCCCGCACAGCGATCTGAAGGTTCCGCACATGGGATGGAACAGGCTTACCATCGAGCAGGACCATCCGTTCTATAAGGACATAGAAGATGGTGCGTTCGTTTATTTCGTACATTCATATTATGTGGATACTGACGATTCACACACCCTTGCTTCATGTGACTATGGTGTGAAGTTCGCAGCATCGGTTGTCAACTCACAGGGCAACGTCATCGGAACACAGTTCCATCCTGAAAAAAGTGGTGATATCGGCCTGAAGATGCTCAGGAACTTTGTCGATATGTGCTGATACCCCGGAGTGATCTTAATGGATATAGAAGGCTATGCAAGAAAAGGAATTCAGAGGAATGATCCTGAACTTGAGGACAAACTGACAGAACGCATACTTGAGATAAAGAACACAACACCCAAACATGCCCGTTCCCTTGCAAAAGCAGCTATTGTGGAGGCAAAGGCAACACTGAATGTCGAGGGTGACGTTCTCAAGTCCACTGTCTCCGGTGTGAGCATGGGCGAGTTCGGTGTGGGTTCCCGCGGACTGGGCGACTTCTATGCTCATGAGAAGATCGCAGAGGTCATCGGCAAGACAACAGCAGCTGTCGACACATCCCATCTTGACGATTCAGGTGCTATACTGAACGAGAGCGGGGACGGCTACATAATTATCACAATTGATGGGATTCATTCCCGTCTTAGCGATTTTCCTTTCCTTGCAGGTTTCCACGTGGCCCGTGCATCCCTGCGTGATGTGTACGTGATGGGCTCCCGTCCTGTGGCATTGCTTTCAGATATCCATGTTGCCGATGACGGAGATGTCGCAAAGATCTTCGACCACATTGCAGGAATTACTACAGTCTCAGAGCTTACCGGAATCCCTCTTGTCACTGGCAGCACCCTGCGTATCGGTGGCGATATGGACATCGGAGAACGCATGACCGGTGGTGTCGGTGCGGTAGGTACAGCCACAGACCTCACTGCCCGTGTGCAGACGCAGGTTGGCGATGTAATCCTCATGAGCGAGGGTGCAGGTGGCGGTACTGTTTCCACTGCAGCTCTCTACTACGAGATGCACGATGTGGTGGATGAGACCATAAACATCAAGTTCCTGGAAGCGTGCGAGGCCCTGATCGCATCCGGCCTGACAAAGCATGTGCATGCCATGACCGATGTGACCAATGGAGGTATTCGCGGCGATGCAAAGGAGATCTCAAGGACTGCAGGTGTCAAGCTCGTCTTCGATGAGGAAAAGATGCGTCCGCTTGTCAATCCGAAAGTTCTCGATATGCTGGAAAAGCTGGAGATCGACTATCTTGGTGTATCACTTGATGCATTGCTCGTCATCGCTCCAAGGGAATATGCAGACGACATTATGAAGACCGTCAGGGATGCAGGTGTTGAGATCGATATAATCGGAGAGGTTGTGGAAGGCACCGGTGCAGAGATCATGATCGACGGTGAGATGTGTGATTTCACCCCCCGCTTCAGGGAATCGGCTTACACTCCTATCAAGAAGATGATCGGGGATGAGGAGCCAAGGGATTTCGATGAGATGAAGAACGCCATCGATAACGCTGCAAATGAAGCGATCGATAAGAAAAGAAAAGTTATAGAAATGATAAAAGGGAAGTGATCTCTCACTTCCTCGACCAGATATCTTTTTTCCTTTTGCTCATTCTTCTTCTTTTTCTTCTTCCTCTTTTTTCACAAAGAGGAGTGGCCCTTTTTTGTCGGTGATCAATACACTGTCACCTTCTTCAAGGTCGTCTTCTGATCTTGCTTTCCAGTATTCTCCTCTGTATCTTACAAATCCTTCCGAACCGGCATCGATCTTATCGATAGCCTCCGCAAGGTCACCTGTGGGCTCTTCGCCGATGGTCGGTTTGCGATGCCTGACCTCAAGCACTTTGTAAAACACAAATACGAACAGCAGTCCCATGACTATTGTAGGTGTAACTATGGCAATGATCATTGTCTGCTGGACGTCTGCAGGAGTGTACCAGCGCGGGAAGTCCATTGGCACCAGGAAGATGCTTCCTACTATCAGGCATACAAATCCGGCTATTCCGAATATGCCAACTCCCGGCGCCTGCAGTTCGAGAACGAACAGCACCACCCCCAGCAGTATCAGGAATATTGCCGCGATATTTACATCAAAGCCCATTCCAACAAGTCCCAGAGAGATAGATACCACACCAAAGATCTCAGCACCTGCTCCTGGGTTCGAGATGCCTATGACGATGCCGTATATTCCCAGCATTATCAACAGTGAAGAGATAATGGGATCTGAGATTATATCCATAAAGCTCAGTCTGAGGTTTGGAGCATATGTATCAATGGTAGCGCCGCTGGTGTTCAGTTGCTTTTCCTTTATGGTCTGCCCGTCCACCTGCTCGAGGAGGTCTTCAACATCGGTAGCCACGTATTCGATCACTTCTGCTTCCAGTGCTTCCTCGGCATTGAGATTGAGGTTCTCCGTGATGAATTTCTCAGCAGCGGTCTCATTACGCCCGTGCTGGTTCGCCTTCTCCTTTGCAAGTGCCACAAGGGCATTCACTATTTTGTCATCCTCAACAGGCTCGACACCTCCTGTGGAAACTGTGACCGGCTGGGCAGAACCAATAACTGTAAAGGGTGCCATTGCAGCAACATCGGTCCCAAGGAGGATCAGTGTTCCTGCTGACCACGCTTTTGTCCCGCCGGGGTAGACGTATCCGATAACCGGGACCTCTGACTGATCTATGGCTTCAATGATCCTGAGGGTTTCATCGACACCGCCTCCAGGGGTGTTGAGGGTTATGACAAGGGCTTCATATTCTTCCTGCTGTGCTATCAAAAGTGCATCGACCACAATGTCATCGGAAACCGGCGTTATCGCATCATCCAGTTCCAGTACCAGGACCTTGTCTTCCGCAGAAGCACAGGCAGGGCTCAGGAGTAATGCCAATGCCAAAAAAAGAAAAGGGATAAGAGGTGATGTTCTTTTCAACATTTGATCACCTTCTTAAGGTTTTATTTCTTAGCGAATGCGGTGCTAAGTGCAGCAATCTCTCCGATATCCGATGAACTTGTTACTACTATGAGGTTCTTTTCACGCGCAACTTCGGCAATGGTCTGCAGTTCCCTCAGTTTGAGAGCTACAGGTATGTCCTGGTAGAGCTGTGCAGCATCTTTCATTTTTTGTGCAGCCATGAATTCACCTTCTGCAAGAATTATGCGTGAACGCTTTTCCCTTTCTGCCTCTGCCTGCTTTGCAATTGCACGAAGCATGGTCTCATCAATGCTTACATCCCGAAGGGTGACACCTGTGACCTTGATACCCCATGGATCTGTGGAAACATCAAGCAATTCCTGGATATCCTTGTTGATGGTCTCACGTTCGGAAAGGAGCTCATCAAGTTCGATCTGTCCGATGACATCCCTGAGGGTTGTCTGGGAAAGCATAGCAGTTGCATACTTGAAGTTCTCGACTTCTGTAATTGCATCAGCAGGTTTGAGCACCTTATAATAAATAACAGCATCTACCGCAACAGTAACATTGTCTCTTGTTATAACTGCCTGTTTCGGGACATCGATAGTTATAACTCGCAGATCTACTTTCATCACTGTATCGATAATAGGGATTATAAGGAAAAGTCCTGGTCCTTTTACTCCACTAAGTCGACCCAATCTGAAAATAACAACTCTTTCGTATTCTTTTACCATCTTGAGTGCCTGAGACAAGATGATAACTCCGATTACAACTATAGGTATTATATATTGTTCTATCATGAAACCTCCCCCATTTTATATGGAAGAAGTTCTAATAAAAAACTATTGCTTGTGGCAATCTTCGTACAAGCAAAGACATAAATCTAACATAAACAATTAAGACTTGATACAATGAGAGAAGAGTGCAATGAATGTGGAGGCAAGGGATATGAAGTCATCTCCACGGAAAAATGTTCTGAATGCAAAGGTACAGGAAAATCAAAGTCTGTCAACCTTATGAGCCTTTCACAAAAGGATGTGGGAAGCTTTTTGAAAGATGGTTCCGTTTGTCCGAAATGCGGCGGAAGCGGGGAAGTTGAAGTAAGAAGATCATGTGAGAAGTGCAACGGTACCGGTGCCTTCTATAAATGTGATGTATGCGGCAAGCCCATCGACGGCCCGATCAACGGCAAAGAGGCCTGCAGTACATGTGGTAAGGTGGATATCGTTCATGTGCTGGATGATTCCTGCAACCAGGATGAGCTTGAGGTCGGTAAGCTGTACCAGGCCAAAGTTAACAACATTGCGAATTTTGGTGTTTTCGTAGATATGAACTCCAACCTTCGCGGACTCATACATTCAAGCAATATCAGCACTCCCCTTGAACCGGGAGATCCTGTAATCGTCGAGGTTAAGGAAGTACGACGCGATGGAAAGATGGACCTGATCCCAAGGCATGTAAAGGAGTTCAACATCGTTGAAGTGGAAAAGTCCATTCCTATCAGGAAATCTATAGAGCTCGACAAGTTCATTGGTAAACTTATCAAGGTCGAGGGAGAGGTCATACAGGTCAAGCAGACCGGTGGTCCTACCATATTTACAATATCAGATGAGGAGGGCCTCATCTCATGTGCTGCATTTGAGCGTGCAGGAGAACGTGCCTATCCGGAGATCGATGCTGACATGATAGTAACCGCCACAGGCGAAGTGACAGCACGTGCTGACAGGCTTCAGGTAGAGGTCAAGAGCATGAAACGTCTCTCTGGTGAAAAAGAAGCGGCTGTCAAAAAGAGGATCGATGAGATCCTTGACAAAAGGGCTGAACCTGCAGAGATCGAATTCCTGGTAGAGAGCGAGATCCTTGAAAAGCTCAGGCCTGCAATGCGTCAGGTGGCCAGGGAGATCAGAAAGGCCATCATGAAATCAAAGCCGATCCTGCTTCGTCATCATGCCGATGCGGACGGAATGACCGCAGCAGTTGCCATTGAGAGGGCGATCCTCCCGATGATAACAGAGATAAACGGCGCTGATGCAGAATATCATTATTACAAGCGTGCACCATCCAAAGCACCATTCTATGAGATGCCAGATGTCACCAAGGACATTTCCTATGCACTTGAGGATGCTGCCAGGCACGGACAGAAACTGCCACTGGTCGTCATGGTGGACAATGGTTCCACAGAAGAGGATGTTCCGTCCATGAGACAGGCCCAGGTCTATGGTATAGACATGGTAGTTGTGGACCACCATCATCCGGATGAGATCGTTGACCAGTACCTGCTTGGGCATGTGAACCCTGCACACGTTGGCGGGGATTTCGGAATGACTGCGGGAATGCTTGCAACCGAGGTTGCACGTATGATCAATCCTGATGTGACAGAAGAGATCAAACACCTGCCAGCAATTGCTGCAGTGGGTGACCGCTCCGAGGCAGAAGAGGCAGAGGTCTACAAACAGATGGTCTCTGACAAATATTCACTTCAGGATCTCAAGGACATTGCCCTTGCTCTTGACTTTGAAGCATACTGGCTTAAGTTCAGCAGTGGCAAAGGAATTGTTGATGACATCATGGACCTTGGCGATAAGACCAGGCATAAGAATATCGTGAAACTGCTGTGCGAGCAGGCAAATTCCATGATCGATGAGCAGCTGACCGCATGCATGCCTAATGTAAAATCCCAGGACCTGCCAAACGGCGCTGTCCTGAACGTGCTGGATGTTGAGAACTTTGCACACAAGTTCACATTCCCTGCACCTGGCAAGACCTCAGGTGAAGTACATGATCGCATGTGCCAGAAGCTTGAAGGCAAACCGGTGGTAACCATCGGCTACGGACCCGACTTCGCTGTTATCCGCTCAAAGGGCGTTCTTATGAACATCCCGCAGATGGTTCGCGAACTTCATGAGGAGATCGTAGGTGGCGGTGTGAACGGTGGCGGACACCTTGTGGTGGGAAGCATCAAGTTCGTAGAAGGAAAACGTACTGACGTCCTCTCCAAACTGGTGGAGAAGGTCGGTTCTGTGGGAGTGGAGTAAGTCCTCTCCCGATCAGCTATTTTTAAAATAACTCAAAATAGAAAAGTGATCTTAAGACTTAAAAGGGGATTTCCCCTTTCAGTCCACACGTGTGATGCGCACCAGTGAGCTCATTGGCACATTGGCGATGGAATCCGTGTTCATCTTGTCAAGAATTACAGCTATTGCAACAGGGTTTGCATCCACATCACGGAGCTGTTCGACCACATCTGTGATAGTGGCACCTGATGAGACCACATCATCCACTATGATGCAGTTCTTTCCCCTTACATCAGCGAAGTTCCTGCTGAAGATACCTCTCTGGCGGCTTTTCTCTTTCTTGTCATCATAGTCGTGGAAAATAGAAAAATCAAGATCAAGCTCCTCTGCCATTATTGTGGCTATCGGTATTCCGCTAAGCCCGATACCTATGACTACCTCTGCTGTCTCATCTGTAGTTTCCAGTGATTCTGCAACCATGTCACAGAGTGCCTGTGATACGCACTTGAGCCTGAAAGAATTCTGTCCGATACTGCTCCAGTTAACTGATATGTCCTTTGGTGCAGGTGGAACGACGTCCTTCTTTGAACGTGTCAAAAGCCATGTTACGGTTTCCCGGGATACGTTGAGCTCGTTTGCTATCTGACCTGTGACAAGACCGTTAGCCTGTAGTTCAACTGCTTTCTGGATCATTTCTTCTATATTGTTCATATTATCCCAGCTTAAATATCAATTAAAAATATTCTTTACTCTTTCTTTCAAGTTGTTATAGGTCATATCTACGGTTATAGTTTTCTTCTCCTGACCTTCTTCAGTGGTGATCCGCAAACAGGGCATTCGTCTCCTTTATCGAACTTACGCCGGCATGCAGTGCACTTCTTTCCCCATACGAGAACGTCCTTTATCTTCTTCTGGGCAATGGGCTGAAACTTAATACCAAGGACCGAAGCAACGTTCTGGACGGCATAATCATCGGTGAGCAGGATCGATTCATCCTTGTATTCGTATGCCTTTGCCAGGATATCGATATCCGTATCCGAAAGCTCTTCAACATCCCGCGTCTCTTTGGAAAGGGAAACTACCTTTTTCCTGATGTCAGGATCGGGTTGTTCTACCCGTGTTCCCGTCTCGCAGGCGATCTCAAAGCGCATGACGGCTTCCTGGCTCTTCATCTCGTTCCTGACAGTTGGTACTGTTATAAATCGAGATGGATCGCCGTCATAGCCATAAATAAAAACTGCGGAGTCTGTAATATAGAATGTCATATTTTCTTAGTCCGGGCCTGTGTTCATATTTTGATATTTCTCATCAGGCTTATAGCTATCCATCCTCCCTGTCAGCGGGAGGAAGGCAATATGATGTCAACACCGGAATCCCTTATTTCGAACTGCCTTATTCCTGTGTCGTGTGCGCTTCCACGGATCTTGAGCACGGAGATCGTCTTTTCTGTCTGGTCTTCCCTTTCTCTCAGGGAAAGCAGGACAGATGCATCCATTCCGTAGTCATTGACATCCTGCATTGCTCCCCTGGAATCTGCTCCCTGTGCGAACATTGAGGTTATGCCGTTGGACTTGAAGATCTCTGCAAGGAGTTTGACATGGTCCTTTGCATCATAAGGTGTCATCAGTTCATTGAACACATGGACGTCGTCCACAAAAACACGCTTGATATCCATTTCCTTGATCATGTTGCGAAGTTTGATGGCATGTTCTCCAGCTTCCAGGTATGACGGGTTAGTGTAGATTACATTGACAAGTCCTGCTGAGATATGCTCGCTGATATCATGTCCGATGGACTTTGAATTGTTGACCGTCTGATCATCGGATTCCACAAAGGAAACGATGAGTCCTTTTTCACCGGAGTTTGCTCCTTCTGCTATGAACTGGGTTCCGATGGTAGTCTTGCCGGTACCACTACTGCCGGAGATGAGCGTTGTTGAACCTTCGAATACTCCTCCCTCTGTCATGGTGTCAAGCCCGGAAACACCTGTTGGAACACGATTGGTGGAATATGGTATGTCCGGTTCAGGCAGTTCCTGCCTGTGGAGGATCATACCCTCGTCTGTTATTGTAAATGGATGCTTGCCGGTACTGTATCCCTGACCTCTCAGTTTAAGGATCTCAAGGTGGCGTACCCGGCGTTTGTTGACCTCGTCATCGGAAAGGTAGATGACGCCGTCAGAAACATGGCTCAGGTCACTTGTCAGGAGCTCCTCTTTTGTGAACTCCCCGGTTGCGATCACAAGTGCATCCCATTTTTTCATGCGAAGGAACAGGTCGTAGTAGAACCTGCGTTTTGCTTCCTTGTCAAGAGTACTGCCAATAGCAGTTATCGGGTCAATGACGATCCTGTCCGGCTTTATCTTCTCGATGGATTCCTCCAGGTTCCACATGAACGAATAGATGCCTTTGTCAAGTGTTTCGGTGCCGATAGGTATGTAGTTCATGTTGCCTGTGGACAGCAGGGAGATATTGTAAAAACTGAGCTTTGACATGAAGTTGTTGACCATTGCAATAGGCTCGTTAAGGGATGTGACATACATGCACACTTCCTTCTTTTCGGAAGCGGTGAAGATCGACTGCATTGCAATTGTGGTCTTTCCGGTACCCGCAGGACCCGCTATCAATATGGCAGAAGGTCGAGGGAATCCACCTTTAAGGATCTTGTCAAGTCCCAATATCTCGGATCGCATCAGATTCATTATAGCACCTACAATATATATTTGGAATTATTTCTCTGACCACTGTATTAAAGGTTATGTCATATGCGATGTATCTGAACATGAAATCTAAATATGGAGCTGTTCATAATAGTACTCCTATCACATCATCAAACGGAACTTGATATCATGGACATGGAAAAAGCGAAGGACATTATTGTGGATTTTATCAGTATAAAGCTTGGCGAGGCAGGGATCCCGGGAGCCGTTGTGGGGATCAGCGGCGGGATCGATTCAGCACTTGTGGCATACCTTACAGTTGAAGCACTGGGTGCTGAGAATGTAATGGGTATCCACATGCCCGAAGATGCAACCCCTGAATCTGAGATAAATGATGCAAAGGAGGTTGCAAAGAGCTTGGGTATCGACTTCAAGATCGTTAATATCTCAGACATCCTTGGTACTTACAAGGATACGATGCCTGACATCGAAGAGACCACAGCTCCTGTAGACGGGAACCTGAAAGCAAGGATAAGGATGTCCGTTCTTTATTACTATGCCAATATGCTTGGCAGGGTTGTGATGGGAACCGGCAACAAGACGGAGATCCTTCTTGGTTACTTCACAAAATACGGCGATGGTGGTGTTGACCTTGAGCCTATCGGTGACCTTTACAAGACCGAGGTGAGGGAAATGTCACAGATGCTTGGGCTTCCTGAAAGTATCCTCAACAAGGCACCTTCTGCAGGACTGTGGGAAGGCCAGACTGATGAGGCAGACCTTGGTGTCACATACGAGAACATCGACAAGGTGCTTGAACCCATACTTGCAGGTGAAGGGCATGAGCGTGTCAGTGCAAGGACCGGTGTTCCCATGGAGGACATCACTTCACTGCTGAGACGCCTTCGAGCTAACATGCACAAAAGGACAACTCCTCCCATAGCTGATCTTGATGAGCTTCGGGAAGACTGAAAATTGCAATAATGAAATAACGAAAGATCATCTTGACGGGAATATCTTCCCGTCTCCTTCTTTGTCTTCTTTCTTATCCAGACAGCGCACAAGGGGCATTGCAAGATGCCTGCGTGCACAGGGTGGGACCTCGTAGGTTCCCGTCTTAAGATCCCTCTCAACCTCCACAAGTTCAGCTGAAGCAGCGGAGGTCCCACATTTCTTGCAGCGATAACCCTGCCCCTTGCCTGCGGACTTCATCCTTTTGCCACATTCCTGGCATGTGGGATTAACGGATTCATATTTTTCCTCAAGGGATATTATCTTCATTTTTTCGATGTTCAGCGTACTGTTCTTCACACTGCCTGAAAATACGACCCTGTCACCGGGGATGAACTTGCGGACAATCTCCCTGAAGTTCTTGGTCGGCTCATAGGCAGCACAGTCCATCTCATCTCCGTGATCGTCCCTGATGGAGAATATGGTATGCCCTCCCCTGATGGTCTCCGGTTCGGTTGCAACTGTCACTTCGATGGTGTAGGAGTGCATGTCCCTGATATCCGCGATCTTTTCTGCAGGTATCAGGTGAAGGTCGGTTCCCTGGTCTGTTCGGTAGACCATGTAGCGTTCCACAGGTTCGGATTCGATCATCTGTGAGGTTTCGGTGACCACATCAACGCTGTTCCCGCGGATGCCGAATAGCACAGGGTCCCCTGCATGTGGGACGCAGACAACGAGGTCGTTGGCACAATCCACGGTATCCCATGTGTCCGGATAGGTTTCAAGATCTGCTTTCCTTACACTTTCCTCATCGACTTCCCTGGGACTTCCCCAGGCGTTCCTTTCCCTGTATGCGAGGTACTCGTAAGTGTGGTCCCAGCCAGGGTTGAGCATGGCTCCACATGCAGCCAGTGCGCCGATAAGACCTCTCCCATTCTTCAGTCCCTTCGATGGCAGGTCTAGTTCTGCGATAAGGTTCTTAGCATCCTCAATTTCCAGTACTTCACGTACGGCTTTCAGGAAGAAGTTCAGGAGGGTTTCCTTTACCCTTTCCTGATCATTGTCAGGGATGAACACGATACCCGGGTTTGTCATCTCGCTCTGGAGCTCTGCAAGTTCCTCAACCCTTGATATCACATGTTCCATGACCTTTTTCGGTTCGTCGGTTTTGATCTCAAAGGCCGTAGATGCATTTCCCCGGGTCTTGAAGGGTATTGTAGGATTGAGGCGTATGAGTATGGGGCTGCCTATGACGGTCCCGTACTCTTTCAGCTCATCCATCAATGCTGCACAAAGGTATGTTGTGCACATTCCTTCCCTGGAATCTGTATCATCTATGGCTATGATCATGTTCTTCTGGCCCGTGTTCGTTTATATACTAACAAATAGGTTTATATAGATGTGCAATCAATCATTTATCGTCATGACTAAGGATATTCTGATACATCAGATCATTGACGTATTGGAGCTTGCCGGTTTCACTGTGTCGAACCGATGTAATATCAGACCTCGGAGTTTCGATATCGCTGCACGTCAGGATAATACGCTCCTATTCTGTAAGGTCTTATACAACATTGACGGTCTGAACGAAGAAACTGCCCGGGAGATGATAGCCCTGGCGGAGTATCTTGGTGGTTATCCGATACTGGTTGGTGCAAAGACACGTGACCAGATGCTTGAGGACAGCGTAGTGTATATGAGGTATGATATACCTGCGGTCAACGTCCAGACACTTTTTGATTATTTTGTAGAGAATGTCCCTCCGCTTGTGTCAGCAGCACCCGGAGGACTCTATGTATCCATAGATGGTGACGTACTGAAGGATGCAAGAACGGAGATATCTATGTCACTGGGAGCTCTTGCTTCCGAGCTTGGTGTGTCCCGGCGTACCATCAGTAAATATGAAGAAGGGCAGATGGATGCTTCCATCGACATCGTGTTGCATCTTGAGGAGATCCTGGATGTCGCTCTGGCAAAATCCATTGATATCCTGCGAACCTTCGAGAAAGAGATGGATGGCAAGAACGCCAAAGAGGAAGAGCCGGACAGGACAACTCCTCCCAACGATAATATCCTGAACCTGATCTATACGCTTGGCTATGATGTCCTTTCAACGAACCAGGCCCCATTCAAAGCGGTATCCAAGGATTATTCCAGCACTTTCCTTACAGGGGTTAGTGAATACAGCAGTGCAATGCTCAAGCGTGCCCACCTGATGAGCAGTATCTCCGATGTCATCAGAACGCAGTCTATCTTCATTATCGAAGGTAAGAGCAGGTATGAATCTGTGGAGAACACTGTACTTATAGAGCGGGAAGAGTTGAACACATTGTCCGATGCGGACGATCTTGAGACACTTATCAATGAAAGGGCAAGGCATAGAAGGGAAAACTGATAGTTTGACCTTTTGTTTTTCAGGCTTTGTCTTTGAATAATTATTTTTGATTATTCGTTATCCCGGATTTTTTGGCTATATAAGTCCAAAACTCTAATATATAGCAATCTCGTATGGGTGAGCAATGACTCTCAATATTGCAGTTCTTGTCTCTGGACGCGGTTCGAACCTGCAGTCCATCATTGATAACATCGAAAATGGCTATATTCCGGATGCTGCCATCAAAGTGGTTGTCAGTGACAAGGGAGATGCATACGCACTTGAGAGAGCTAACGATCACGGTATCGATGGTGTGTTCATAGACCCTTCAGCCTTTGGCGGTAAGAAGGGGTATGAGAAAGAGGTCCTTAAGACGCTTGAAAAATATGATACGGAACTTGTTGTCCTTGCAGGATACATGCGTATCATTGGCAGTGACTTAATTGAGGCTTACAGGAACCGAATAATGAACATCCATCCCGCACTTCTGCCATCCTTCATGGGACTTCATGCACAGAAGCAGGCATTTGATTACGGTGTCAAGGTCGCCGGCTGCACAGTGCATTTTGTCGATGAGGGCATGGATACCGGACCTATTATCCTCCAGAGATCTGTTCCCGTCCTCGAAGAAGATACCGAGGACACGCTTGCAGACCGCATTCTGGAGCAGGAACACAAGATCTATCCTGAGGCCGTGAAGCTGTTCGTTGAGGACAGGTTGAAGGTCGACGGAAGGAAAGTATCTATTTCATAATCAATTGATCAATTAAAACGATAGCTATCAAAGGAACGATAAATCATGTCTTACATTTCAGATATCGACCCAGAAATTGCCAATGCATTGGAATTGGAAGCAGAGCGTCAGGATTTCAAGCTGAACCTTATTGCTTCAGAGAACTTCACCAGCCGTGCTGTCATGGAAGCACAGGGCTCCATCATGACCAACAAGTACGCAGAAGGTTACTCCGGAAAGCGCTACTATGGCGGCTGTGAATTCGTTGATATTGCAGAGAACCTTGCCATCGAGAGGGCAAAGGAGATCTTCGGTGCAGAACACGTTAACGTCCAGCCACACTCCGGTTCAGGCGCAAACATGTCCGTCTACTTCTCCGTGCTCAAGCCAGGCGACAAGATCATGTCAATGGACCTTTCCCACGGTGGTCACCTCTCCCACGGAAGTCCTGTAAGTTTCTCCGGCCAGCTCTACGACATCGTCCCATACGGTGTTTCAAAAGAGACCGAGGCGCTTGACTACGAGGCACTTATGGAGATGGCAAAGGAAGAGAAGCCACAGATGATCGTTGTGGGTGCTTCCGCATACTCCAGGATCATCGATTTCAAGGCATTCAGGGATATTGCAGACGAGGTCGGAGCATACCTGCTTGCAGATATTGCACACATCGCAGGTCTCGTAGCTGCCGGTGTTCATCCAAACCCATTCCCATACGCTGACTTCGTGACCACAACCACACACAAGACCCTCCGCGGTCCAAGGGGTGGAATGGTAATGTGCAAGGAAGAGTACGCAAAGGGAATCGACAAGTCCGTCTTCCCGGGAATCCAGGGCGGTCCACTCATGCACATCATCGCTGCAAAGGCAGTTGCATTCAAGGAAGCACAGGGCGAGGCTTTCAAGCAGGATCAGGAACAGACCGTAAAGAACGCAAAGGCACTCTGTGCAGCACTCCAGGAGAGAGGCTTTGATATCGTCTCCGAAGGAACCGACAACCACCTGATGCTCCTCAACCTCAACAAGTACGACATTACCGGAAAGGATGCAGAGGTCGTTATGAGCAAGGCAGGTATTGTCATCAACAAGAATACAATTCCATTCGAGACCAGAGGTCCATTCATCACCAGCGGACTGAGGGCAGGAACCCCTGCTTCAACAACCCGTGGAATGAAGGAAGCTGAGATGATCGAGATCGCTGATTTCTTCGAGACCATCCTCAACAACAAGGATGACGACAAGGTCCTTGAAGCAGTCAATGCAGATGTACAGGAACTCTGCAGCCGCTTCCCGATATACGAGCACTTGAAATAAACGTAATAAGAAGGTGAACTGCAATGTCTGACGAGGACCAGAACAAGATCATTGATGGAAGAGCTGTTGCAAAGAAAGTGGAAGCTGAGGTTAAGGCCGGAGTCGAAGAGCTCAAAAGTGAAAAAGGCATAACTCCCGGACTGGCTACCATTCTTGTAGGCGATGACCCTGCATCAAAGATGTACGTGAGGTTAAAACACAAAGCTTGTGACCGTGTAGGCATTTATGCAGAGGACCACCCCCTTCCTGAGTCCACGACCCAGGAAGAACTCCTTGACCTTATCAGCACATTGAATGCAAGAGAGGATATCCATGGTATTCTCCTGCAGCTGCCACTTCCAGCCCAACTCAATGAGCAGGAAGCAATGAACGCCATCGATCCTGCAAAGGATGCGGATGGTTTCCACCCATTCAACATGGGACAGCTTCTCATTGGTATCGAGGAACTTGTGCCATGCACTCCAAAGGGTGTCATCCGTGCACTTGAGGAATACGACATTGACATACAGGGCAAACATGCGGTTATCGTGGGTCACAGCAATGTGGTCGGAAAGCCAATGGCTGCAATGCTTGTGAACAGGAATGCCACCGTTTCGGTCTGCCATGTGTTCACCGAGGACACCTCAAAGTTCACTAAAGAAGCAGATATCCTTGTGGTTGCCACAGGTGTGAAGCATCTCATCAAGGAAGACATGGTGAAAGAAGGCGCTGTGATCTTTGATGTTGGTATCTCCGAAGAGAACGGTAAGGTCTACGGGGACGTTGACTTTGAGAACGTCATCAAGAAAGCTGCTCTGGTAACCCCGGTTCCGGGCGGAGTTGGTCCTATGACCATTTCCATACTCATGCAGCATGTCCTGATGGCAGCACAGAAGACTGCTTAAAGGCAGTCTGCACTTTTTTCTTTTCAGTCGTATTATATATAATCGATAAAAACTCATAATCACTGGTTATACAATGGTTGTTGACGTTGACATATGTGGCTTGAAAATAGGTGACGATCACCCCGTGCGATTAATGGGTGTTATAAACCTGAGCCGTGAGTCTTTTTACAAAGGATCCGTGGTGGACACGGATTCCGTTCTTGATGTTGCACAGAGAATGATCGACGATGGAGCCACCATCATCGACCTTGGTGCAAGGTCCACCTGGCCGCTGGCCGACCCCATCACTAAACAGGAAGAATGCGACCGCCTCTTGCCTGCACTTGAACTTTTGAAGGACAACCTGGATGCTGTGATCTCAGTGGACACGGTGTTCTCGGACATTGCAGAGAAGGCACTGGAAAAAGGTGCTGACGTTGTCAATGATGTGGCAGGCTTTGCCGAGGATGGCGGTATGCTGGATGTGGTTGCAGACCACGGCTGTCCGGCAGTTGTGATGGCTGCGGGAAAACTTCCAGGCGACCCCATAGGCATGGATGCCATCATGCGTTCCCTTGACGACATCCTTGTGCGTTCCGAAGAACGTGGAATCGATACAGACCAATTAATTCTGGACCCTGCCATCGGTAAATGGGTGCCGGAAAAACTTCCTATTTACGACCTTGAGACCATCGACCAGTTCGAGCGCCTGAAAGTGTTCGAAAAACCGCTCCTTGCAGCCATCTCCCGCAAATCGTTCATCGGAGACCTGCTCAACAAACCCGCAACCAAGCGCCTGTACGGCAGTCTGGCAGCAGCAGCCATCGTTGTTCAGAAGGGTGCACATATCATCCGTACCCATGACGTGGCAGAGACTCTCGATGTGGTACAGATCGCAGGCGCCATACGCAGCAGGCAGCCTGTGGTGGAGGAGAACGGCTTCGAGGTCAGCGTGCTTGACATCACAAATCCTGATGATGCAGCTCTTGCAATGCGAAATATCGGTGTTACGGGTACTGGTTCCGTCATCATGAAGGATAAGACCGCGAACCGTGTACTGAAGATCAGCAATATCACAACCACCGAGGCCCTGATCATCAAGCAGGAGATCCTAGCACGCGGCGGGGATGCAGCGCTTGAACGTGATGCTGTCTCCCATGAGACCGAGAAGACCGATGTCATTGTAATGGGCACATTGCTCCAGGTCAGGAAACTTGCCGATAAGCTGGGATGCCAGGCAAGAAACCTCCCGCTGATATCAAAGATGATCAAAGAAGCACTGAAACAGGAATCTGATATTGAATACAGCTATCTGAGCAAGATCTGAGGAAATCATGATAATCTCATCTTCCAAACCCTTTAGCGAGATCCTTGACATGCTTTCGGACAAGGAGTCCATTTTTATCGTAGGCTGCAGCGTATGCGCTGCCAAGCAGCATGTAGGTGGAGAACCTGAGGTCGACGAGATGAAATCCAACCTTAAGGATGCCGGAATAAACGTGATCGGTGGAGTTGTTGCAAAGGCAGCATGCAGTGTTCGCTCATGTGAAGCCCTTGAGGAGCTTGCACCTGAGATAAAGGATGCCGATGCAGTGCTTGTCATGGCGTGCGGAAGCGGCACTTCCAACATTGCACGCTTTGTGGACGTGGATGTCTATCCTGCCAACAACACCGAATCTCTGGGTGCCATGGCAGGAGACAGGATTATCCATCATCTGTGTGCCATGTGCGGCCAGTGCACCATCGCCGAGTTCGGTGGCGTCTGTCCCACAGCCCAGTGTCCCAAGGAACTGCTCAACGGTCCCTGCGGTGGTTCCATGGATGGCAAATGCGAGGTTGATCCTGAGAAGGATTGCGCCTGGGAGTTGATCTACGAGCGACTTGAGAGGATCGGACGGCTGGATCTGCTGGATGAGGTCCGGGATGCGAAGGATCGGCTGGTGAAGTAAGTTTTGTTTTTGTTATTCGATATGGCTTATTGTTCTCGGCTTCAAGTCAGATGTTGGGGATATCTACTGATTTCTACCTTATTTTTCTGAAAAATATAGATTCCTGTGTATCCAAATGTTCACTTTCAGTTCGATGATATGGTCAGATTATATTTATAATGTAACTTAGTTAGAACATAATGCAACATCGTAAAAATGTTAGTAGGGGGTTCAGCCAGTCTTGACGGAATAACTGAAGCCCCGTGCCAGAAGGCAGGGTTATACTTCGCTGTTTGTACTATATAAGCGTAGCTTTACTTCTGGAGTAAATGAATCTAAGAGGTATATTCGTGAAAACCAAAGGGATAAGAGTAACAACAATTTTCATGACGTTACTGATATTGGGCTCAATTTGTTTACCCACTGTAAGCGCAAAAGAAAACACTGCATTTTCTTCCATAGATGCTGAAAATGAAGTTATTATTGAAAACAGGCCGGATATTCAGATAATAGAAATGACAGATACATCAAGTATTGTTCAAGTTGGAGATATTGTTATATCTCTCAATACAGATGAGGATTTCACAGAAGGTATAATGGAAGTAGAGGATGTAACCACTAACGAAAAAGAGGTCCTCGAATTTTATGTGACAAAATTATCTGATAACTTCAAAGTTGATGTAACGCTCAACGAAGAAAACACTGAAAGTTATTTCACAACATATAATCCTCTGGACCCCGGGGAAACTAAAGAATTATTGTCTCAGAAAACAACTCCATCTTTATTTCAGGATGAACAGGTTGTGACAAGATCAACTTCTTATGTATGGGACGATGTCAATTTTGTGAAAGGTACCGGGGTGAAGTACCCACATCCAAGTTATACTGCGTATAATGGTGAGGTATGGCAGGATTATTACATTAATGGAGATGAACTTAAACACAACCATATCAGGCAGTCAAGGTCTAATACAATATCACAACTGGCACCTGCAGTTGCAGGAGCTACAATTGGGGCATATCTTGGAAATGTTCCTGGTGCGGCCATAGGTGCAGCTCTTGGACTTGTACTTGGAGGTACTTCCAGTGATGCTCTTCTGGATGAAGAAGGATGTATCTGGTATTGGGAGTCTCATATATCGAGTTATGTCAGTCTCCCTCCTACAAATTTGCCCATATTTGTGCCTTTATATTATAGAATCGCTTCGTACACTCTTTGGGATACAATGAGTGTTGGAAATCCATAAGTCTTGATTTTTCAGGAGTACACTTATGAAGACAACAAAACAATTGCGAGCAAAAATCCTTGTATTTGCAGGGGCTTTGCTTGGACTTTTTTTTTATTATGTATATGGTCTTTTCCTCTCAAAAATAAAATTCCTGCTATTTTCACAGGCAGATACAGGTAACCCCAATTTAATAGTTGCTCAAAATTTGGGTCCTGTGGACTATTGGCTGGATGCAGGCTTGTTAGCATTTTTTATTGTAACAGGAATCTATATTCTTAACAAAGATAATTTGGATGCATCCGAAAAGCTCCGTGACATCGCGTTCATGAAAAGTTCATTGATAGGTTTTATCCTTTATATGCCAGTGACTATAATCGCGTATGTGTCAGGTTTTGAGCTTTCCTATAGAACTACTCTGGCAGTGGGTTATGCATTGATTGTAATTGTCTATTTCATTATTAGAAATAGAAATGGAAGTTCAAATGCTGTGAAACACAGTCACATTTGATGTTAAATATTATTTAAAGGGCAAATCAAATAAACGACGGTAAAATCTAATATTGGATTCTTTGTAGTTCTTGTATTTAGAAGACACGATCAGAATCAAAGATGATGCTAATGAAAATGAACATAAAATCAAGAACTGCTGATTAAATAGCTGAAATGGCAGGTTCGGATTCCGATATGGCGTTTTTCAGATCTGCCTCTATCGCCGGATTAATAAAGCACCTTTTGTATTTCCCATCGCTTTTGAAATGTACAAGTCCTTCATTGTGCAGCTCATCAATATGCCAATGCACGGTGCTTTTAGCCAGTCCGAATGTCTGTGTGAGATTCTGGTTTGTTATTCCTGGCTCATGAAGAATGGAGATTAGAATTGATTTTCCTGTGTCATTTCGCAGGAAGAAGATGATTTTCTTTTCTGTATCCGTATATTTGTATGAATTCTTAAAAAGCAGCACTAACTTCCCTTTTTCCAATCGGGTTATTTTGTTTTTAAATTGAAGCACTTTTAAATGATATCTTACGGTGCTTCTTTCCATCTCTAGAGTCTTTTCAATATCAGATATTGTGCTTCCGGGATTCTCGGTTATGTAGTGAAGAATTCGATTCCTGTGAGGGTTCTCGCATTTTTGCCTTATCCTTCCTAAAAGGAGGGGTATGAATTTGTAAAGGGCTAATGGGGCTCCCAACAATCCTGAGATGTAGATGATTTGAAGAGATAATGGAAGCTCAAAAAAAGAGAAGGTGATATCATGGCCACCACCTTCATACATACCTCTTTCAGGACCCGTGTATGGAGCTACTTCATACTCGTTTGCACTGGCCAGAGCTGGATTGCAAATGAGTATGAAAAGCAAAAATGGAATCCATAAATATCTCATAACAATGGAAACAATTTTCAGATATAATAATCTTCTGTACCCTTGACACTATATCCATAAACCTGACTATTCCAGGTTCCGAGTTCAAATCCATTTGAATTTGTTATTACAATGTTAATTCTTCCATCGATGACACCGTCTGCATTGTCATAGAATGTCCCGATTATTTCATTGCTCGGGCTGTACACTATAAGCCTAAGTGAATCGCTTGTGTCACCCCAGTTCAGGTCTATGTGACGTGAAGTTGTGTATGAACTGATTATTTCACCATGCCAGTTTGTTTCTCCCTGTGTGATGGTGTCAGAAACCCATCTTGGTGTGATTGTAGGATCTGACTTGACAGGAACGATGGTATATCCGTTGTCCTGACTGGCGGTAGCTGCGGCAAAAGATACCGATATAAGCATTACTATTAGTAATAATCCAATTTTTCTTATCATATTTTTCCTCCTAAATTTTACAAAACATCTTGCAAAAAAACAGGATATAAGTTTTGTGACCATATCGTCGAACTGAAAAAACAGTTCGATGATGTGGTTAGAAAATATTTATACAATCTCTTATCTAGGATTTATTGCAACATCGCAAAAATGTTCGATGAAGTGGGGGTCAGCTTTGTTTTATGGCAATGAATGACTTCCGTTTTCTGGAGCAGAGCTAGGTTTGAAGTTGATATTATAGATGTATCAGGATTGTCCTTAAAAAGCAAACCTAGACGTGTTTTATGGTACTTGAAAGACAAGGAATTGATAGAAAATGAATAAGCTAATTGGAGTGCTAATTGCTATCATGTTGGTAATGTGTCTTACATCATCTGCAAGCGCAGCAGTTAGTGAGAATGAGACTTTTGTTGAGGATGCTGCCCAACTAAGACTTGAAGAAACCAGGGAGAAATTGGGGGAAGATGCTGTCCAGGAAATGGAAGATTATCTTGAGTTGCAAAAGAACTTGCCTGCTGTGGTAAGAGCTATGCCGGGAGGTGGTAGTGCCTTAGCTTATGCTGGAACGAATAATGATAGCAGGGTTGTCTATCTAAACTATATTGATGGCATGGATCTTTCTGATGAGGAGAAGGTAGAGTATAAGAACAAACTTATTGATGTCTGGGATCGATATCCAGATGATATAAAGGTTACTGATTATGCTTTCATGGCAAAGATGGCTGGTTTGATGGAAGAGGAAGCTAAGAACGTTAGGGATGAAGCCCATTTCGACGAAGATGGAAATCTTGTGATCATAGTCAATGAAACAACACAGGAAGAACCCGGGACAAACAAGCAAACGCCGGGCTTTACCTCAATAATGCTTATCATCGGGCTGTTGTTATCGGCAAGGAGTAGGAAGTGATAGTTTTGTGGTCATATCTCCAAAAACTAAAAAGGAATATTGCGATAATGTGAGGGATATTCATTCTGGCTTTCTTCGTTACGTTGTCCATGTTTCATTCATGGTCTGGTACAGGAGAAAGGAAGGTCTGGCATTCTCTAATATTACGTTGATACTGGACCATCTATTAAGTTCAAGGTCAAACGATAAGTGAATTAAAATTCGATTTAAGGTCAATTTGATCTTGCTTTGGGAAAGAATGTTTGGATAAGATGCAGGTTCTGATCAAATGTATGAGCTATCGTCTAAAAAATTAATATTCATAACAATAAGCCTGATCCTGTTCATCAGTCTAATATCAGCTTTAGTCACTTTGCCTGCAGAACCTTATCACTCAAGCAATGAGTTCAAGTTTTCAGAATTATTTAATACATCTTTTCATAAATATCCGGTTCCTTTGAGTAGCTACTCTGCTTCAAGTGGCTATATCGATTCAGTCATTGATTCCACATCCCTTCGTATTGATCCTCAAAATGTGATTGGTTTAAGCGAGTTTGGAGCAGCAAATATTATACTTATCGAATCTGAGGGGAATATTACTGAAATAATCGCTGATGACAGAGCCAATGTTCTGGAAATAAATGCCCTTGAGATGAAACCAGTTGGCTCAAGAGAATTTTCGGCTACCGGAAAGCTAATGGAGAGCACAGTAATAGAATTATATGAACTTGAAATTCTCTTGCCCGATCCAGATAATTTCTCCTCTTTCACTGTAAGTGTCCTTGAGATATCCCATGAAAGCTGGGAAGACCAGATTGGTTGCAAGGGGGACAAGAACAAAGATGTTCACATTGAAGGACTGTTTTTCATTGATAGTTCCGACAATGTGCTTGTTGTGGGAAATTCAGAGGTACTTACAAATTGCACCATGTTGTCGGTTACTGAAAATAAAGAGCACTCACAAAGTGGCAAGATTTTTGGAGAATTTTATAATTCAGTTAAGTGGAAAAGTAAAGGTCTGTTCATAAGTTCTGAATCCGAACGAGAACCACATATTGTAGTTGATAAATTTATCACCATCACAACCTGGGTTGCAGAAGACTCATGGCTCAGCCTGGGTCGATTTTGAATTGCACGTCTTATGGGCATGTTAATTCTGTTCTTAGGATGCTCCATCCTTATTTGAGCATGCTTTTTTGGCTAACTAAAGTTGAAAATAATGTAAAAAATGTTGATTGTGCAACACAAAGTTGTCAAAAAGAACAATTTGATGAAATGGATATAAAATATTTATACTGCTTGGCACTTAGAACAGAATAAGACATTGTAAAGACGTTGTGATATTTGGGAATTCTTGACAGAACAGCCAATCCGCATATCAGGGTATAATCTCAGGTTTTACTGTTTACTCCTATGGCTACGTCTTTGTTTCCGGATCAATGGGTTCAAGAGGATATTGCATGAAACTAAAGCTATTTCTGGGATTACTGTTAGTGATCGGCATGATCGGGTCCGGATTGGCAATTGAAGAAAATGCAGAACAAAGCAATGAGTCTGTTGAAGGGCAGTTGCCAGGAAGGGTTTTGACACCTGAAGAAGTAATGGAAGTTTTTGGCAATGCTACGTGGGATTATCAACTACCCGATGAAGCACCGGATGATGGGATTGTGCGTTCACATGAAGGCACAGAATATGTGTATCTGGTACGTAATTTTTCAGACCCGATTTTGCTAACAGAACTAAATGAAGCAAGGAACGATGTGATCAATAGCTATTATGCGAATACGTCGGAGAATGGAGCTTCATATGGTTCTATAATGTATTCAGTACCTCAGGTTCCGGAAGGAGGGCGCATTGTAGCGTACTGTTTTAGAATTGATGATGAAGGGATAACAAGTCACTATGTGGGAATTGCGGGTGATGAAAGGTCCGTATCAAGGATCCACGAAAAGGCAGAAATATGGTACAACAATGAAGTTCTGGAGCTGGAAAATGCAGAAGCAAATACAATTGCTGACGATGAACTCATTTCCAATAGCTCAGTCCAGTTTTCATCTGAAAGTTATACAATGGATGAGGATAGGCTCGAGATTGCAAATAAGTTGTATGGTACTGACATTACATATGGAGAATACATAAAGCAGGTCTTCCCTGAAGCATACAAGGAATTTCCATCAACTTCTGAAGAAAAAGTCTATAATATGGATATGCTATGGCCGAGATCTCCCCGGGGAATCAAATTAGTTATTTTTGTTCTTGTTTTGGCATTTTTCATGGAGAAAATACTGGAGAAAATACAATGAGTACAGAACATCTTGATATTTTCTTCAATTTGTTCATTATAATAGCTCTGGCGACTGCATTTTACAATGCCTATCAGGGATGGTATTACGACAATTCCAGTCAGTTGCTGTTGTCTATTTCCTTGCTATTTTCATTGTTGGCGGCTTCGATCAAAGAGGTCATTAAAAGAAATATGGTTGAAAGAGGCAACTGATGGGCATTTAATTGATCGGGTATATCCTCAAAGATAATTTATGTAATGTTGTCTGTTAATTTATATGGTGTCCTGCTATGAACCTGAAAACAATGAACATTCTCTTCCGCATTCTTTCCACAACAGCACTGGTGGCAGCATTATATCTCGGTTATCTCTGGTGGGGAAAAGGAGAATATAACCAGCCGTTGCTCTGGATCACATTCATCTGCGGTGTTCTTTCCATAGTGTTCATGCAATTTATTGATAAGAAAAGTTAAACCCTTACCTTCCTCAAGGTCGCGATGCATTTAAAAACCAGACCTACATATTTACCCCACGATGCTATCAACTTTCAACGATGCGCTCAATTCAGACCGCTTCATTGTGACCGCAGAGGTGGCACCCCCGAAGGGTACCGATATCTCGGCGGTACTTGAGGATGCAGAAATTATCAGGGGATGGGTGGATGCTATCAATATCACGGACAACCAGCGTGCGGTAATGCGCATGAGCCCGGTAGCCGTGGGTAAGTTACTGATGGATGCCGGTCATGAGGTGATAGTGCAGTTCACCTGCCGTGATCGCAATCGTCTGGCATTGCAATCCGACATCCTGGCGGCATCAGCCCTTGGGATCAGGAATCTCTGCGTGATGACAGGGGACTATCCCACCAAAGGCGATCATGCGGGTACAAAGCCGGTGTATGATCTTGATTCTGTACAGCTTCTCTCAGTTATCACTAAAATGATGGCTGGACACGATATGGCATGCAATGAGCTTGCAGGTGCTCCGTCATTCACCGTTGGTGCGGTCTCCAACACCGATGCAGCACGCAGGATGCAGATGATCAAGCTCAAAAAGAAGATTGATGCTGGTGCACGGTTCATACAGACCCAGGCGGTCTATGATGTGGAAGGTTTTGGCGAGTTCATGGACTCGTTCCCGGACCCCGATGTGCCGGTGCTGGCAGGGATCATTCCGCTTCGTTCGGCAGGGATGGCACGTTTCATGAATGGCAATGTTCCGGGAATAAGGGTGGGGGATGAGATGATATCCCGCATGGAGGATGCCGAAGACCCTGTTCAGGAAGGGCTTGAGATCGCTGCGGAGAGCATCCGGGAGTTACGTAAGATGTGCAGCGGAATCCACCTGATGCCTATCGGGGGCAATTCCAATACTCAGAAACTGCTTGAAATGGCAGGAATTTCCGCTTTACAATAATTTATAATAAATTTCTAATTAATTTACAAAAACGACATTCAAGAGTAGAATAACATGAGATCCACACAGGTAGAATACGCAAAGAACGGCACTTTGACTCCGGAAATGGAACATGTGGCAAAGGTTGAGTCCCTCGATGAGGAAACTGTACTTGAACGGGTTGCTGACGGAAGTCTTGTTGTGATGGTTCGTGAAGGCTGCCCGCCTGTTGCGATCGGCAAAGGTGCCACCACCAAGATCAACGTTAACCTCGGGACATCTTCTGCAAGCATTGATCCCGAAGCAGAGCTGGAAAAGGTAAAGATCGCAGAGAAATATGGTGCGGATACCATCACAGACCTTTCAATGGGTGGAGATATCTCTGCCATCAGGAAGATGGTCTTTGACAACACTACCCTCCCGATCACCACAGTTCCTGTCTACCAGGCAGTGGTGGAATGCGGTATGAAGGAAGCTACCGGCGATGACATGATGTCCTATCTGAAAAAGCAGGTGGATGAAGGAGTAAGTTCTGTTGTGCTTCACTCTGTGGAAAAGCAGATGCTTGAGAAATTGAAAGGCACAGGGCGTATAATGGGAATGGTCTCAAAGGGTGGTTCCTTTACCAGCGTGCTGATGCTCAAGGAAAACTGTGAGAACCCTTATCTTGAGAACTTCGAAGAGGTCCTTTCAATACTGAAGAAGAACGATGTTGTCCTCTCTCTTGGAAACACAATGCGAAGCGGTTGTGTTCATGACCTCTGCGACAGCCCGCAGATGATGGAGATCGAGAGGAACGCAGCTCTTGCAAAGCAGGCAAATGAGGCAGGTGTGCAGGTAATTATCGAGGGCATGGGCGGCCATGTACAGGCAAATGATATTCCTGAGCACATCGCAGCACACCGTTCCCGTTCTAACTTCCCGCTCTTTGTAGCAGGGCCACTGCCAACTGATGTGGGTATGGGCTATGATCATATCTCCGGTGCCGTGGGTGCAAGTATCGCCAGCGGCAATGGTGCTGATTATCTTTGCTACATAACTCCTGCAGAACATCTTTCCCTTCCAACACCTGAACAGGTCAGGGAAGGGCTTATTGCTTTCAGGATCGCGGCACATATTGGCGATTCAATGAAATACGGCCTCAACGAGAGGGACAAGCTTCTTGCTGACAGGCGTGCGAAGTTTGACTGGGACGGGCAGATGGAGCTTGCACTTGATCCTGACAAGCCCAAGGGAATGTGCCCGCAGACAGGCCCGTGTTCCATGTGCGGTGAATACTGCGCTATCAAGATAATGTCCGATTATTTATCCGGTGGTAATTAAATTGACTTCTGAACTTCCCTGCATGCAGGTCATTGGTATACGTACTCCCCTGATCAAACCGGGAGATGATATCGTAGAAGTGCTAGCCTCTTCCCTCAATGAAAATGAGATCTTCCTACAGGATGGGGATGTGCTGGTGCTGGCTGAGTCTGCGGTGGCCACAGCAGAAGGAAGGATGGTGGAACTTTCCACAGTGGTTCCCAGCAAAGAAGCAGAGGAACTTTCTGAAAAGTACTGTGTGGATTCCCGTGAAATGGAGCTTGTCCTTTGTGAATGTGATGATATCATCGGCGGTGTGCCGGGGGCAGCCCTTACCATCACGAAGGGAACCCTTTCCCCGAATGCAGGTATTGATGGCTCCAACGCACCTGAGGGACATGTTGTCCTCCTGCCTGAGAACGCACAGAAGAGTGCAGCCAGGATACGTGCCGGAATGGAGGAGTTCTGCTGCTGCCATCTCGGAGTGATCGTCGGGGACAGCCGAACACAGCCCCTGCGCCTTGGGTGCGTGGGTGTGGCACTGGGGACCTCAGGTATCGTTCCTGTGGAGGATGCGAGAGGCTCAAAGGACCTGTTCGGGAAGACACTTCACATCACACGCAAGGCGGTCGCGGATAATCTGGTCTCTGCTGCCCAGGTCATCATGGGTGAAGCAGATGAATGTATTCCGTGCGTTCTGATGCGTGGAGCACCTGTGAAGATGGTGAAGGGTTCGGAAGAGATGCCGCTTTTCACTCCTGAGGAGTGTATGTATTATAGCAATATCAAGCAGAAATGAGTGGTAGACTAACGATTTATCTATCCGGGCATTGATTGTCTTTCTTTTCTTCATGTTGCCGAATACCAAAATTATTTATAGAATAACAGCATGGTTTTGTATGAAACGTACAATACCCATTTACTTTTTATAAAACCAAAGGTGATTAGCAATGAGCAATGTAGTAGTATTAGACTTTACCGCAACATGGTGCGGACCCTGCCAGATGCAGAAACCGATCCTTGAGGAGCTCGAAGGTGAGATGGGCGACAAGGTTGAGTTCAAGATGGTGGATGTTGACCAGAACAATGCCCTTGCAGGCAAGTATGGTATCCACGCTGTCCCAACACTTATCATCGAGAAGGACGGAGCTGAGGTCAAGCGTTACACCGGCGTAACAAGTGCCGATGTGCTTCGCTCAGAGCTTAGCCAGCTCATCTGAGCTTTTCCTTTTTCCTCCACATATCCATTCCCTCTTTTTCCCTTTTTCCTTCATTTTATTCTTTTCAAGTTCTTCATTCTGATAACATGTAAATAGCTTGATACCATTCCCTGAGCTGAGGTGTCATTTGAACAGGCTGATCGACATGGGTGTGCTGGCATGCCGCCAGAAGAACTCGCGAGGGACTTTCAAGCCCCACCTTGCCGTAAGGTTCAGGTCAGGGGAAGGGAAGATCTGTACTTTTTCTATTGATTCAACCCGTGTCCCAAAGAAACAGCCTCAACCGGATGCGTATCTTGTTACTCATGCTCATTCTGACCATAACGGCAAGTCTGCAATGCTTTCTGACCTCTCGGTCTGTACTGACAGGACCGCAGTGGCGCTTGAGATAAGGCATGACCGCGAATTCAAAGGAAGGACCGTCGACATGTGCGGTTCCATTGAGATCAATGGTGTTGATGTCAGGACATATCCCACAGGACATACCGCAGGAGCGGTTGCATTCTATTGGGAGAACGATGTCGGTACACGCATAATGGTTACAGGGGATGTGAAGGATCCTTCCTCATTGCCCAAATGTGACCTGTTGATAACCGAGGCGAACTACGGGGACCATGGGGACCCTTCATGTCACTTTGTGGATGACATCGAGGGCTTTAGGGATGCATTTTGGTCTGCTCCTCAGGTCGCCTTTGGTGCGTATGCTTTTGGCAAGGCACAGAGGGCGGTGGAACTTCTTCGTGAGGTCGGTCATGACGGGCCCATTGCAATGGAGGAGAAATCGCTGATACTCTCCAACAGGCTTCTGGACGAACCCGGTGAACTTATAGGGCTGGGCGAGTTCGATGAGGAAGCGGTCTGCATCGTTCCTCCGTGGGACTTGGGGAAGTTGCCCCATTCCATGTCCAAATATGTGATGACCGGAAGGCAGGACTATCGCTATCCTTCCCTGCAGATCAGTGACCATCTGGATGCCAACGGGCTTGTAGACATGGTGGAAAAAGTGGATCCTGAGATGACATTGGTGTACCATCCCGGCGGTGATCGCCCCGGAAAGTTCGCTTCTTACCTGAACAGTATCGGAAGAGGTGCTGTCTGCCTGGACGATGTTGACAATGTCCTGAGCAATGAATTCCTGTAAACATCTGAAATTTTGTTACAGGAATAAACGTTTATATAGGTTCTGCTGTTTATAACATCCAATCATATTTATCTCAGGAGAAGAAGCCAATTGAAAAAAGAAAGCAAAAAGAAGTCAGGTGGCACAAAGGATAATGCGGACAAGTCTGACGCTCCTGCTGTCTCAAAACCTGTAGTCATAAAGGAAAAGACACCTGAGGAACGTAAGCAGGCTCATGTAGAGGGTATAATAAAGACCGCTGTAGCTGCATTCCTTGGTATGATCGCAGGATTTGGTGCCTTCTATAGGTTCGAAGATGGTACTGGAACTCCCTGGTATGCCGCAATTGTCATCATTGCTGTGCTTGCATACTATGCCCAGCGTGTGATCTTCCCTGCCATCAAGATCAATACAAAGGAATTCGGTCCCAAGGATTGGTTCTACGTCGAGTTCATTGTAATTGACTTCTGTCTTGTGACATGGACGCTGTTGTTGAACTGACACAGCCCATTGCACTTCTTTTTTTATATTCTTACGATTAACCTGGTTTAGTTTGACCTGAATATTCCATTAAATAACCTTAAAATAACTTCAGTGATCCCCCATGCGAATTGCAATATTGAATAAGGATAGATGCCAGCCAAGGCGATGCAGCCACGAATGTGAAAAATACTGCCCCAGGGTCAGGACCGGCGATGAGACCATCGTCTTTGGAGACGACGGCAAGGCTATCATTTCCGAAGAACTCTGTGTAGGCTGCGGTATCTGTGTCAACAAATGTCCTTTTGATGCTATAATGATCATCGGTCTGCCGGAAGCACTGACCGAACCGACCCACAGGTATGGCCCCAACGGCTTCGCACTGTACGGACTCCCCACCCCGCAGGTTGGCAGGGTGACAGGTATCCTCGGTCCTAACGGTATCGGTAAAAGTACGTCCGTCCAGATCCTCTCAGGAGCGCTTGTTCCTAACTTCGGCGGGGAGAACGGCGACTGGGAAAAGGTCCTGGAGCACTATTCTGGAACCGCCATGCATGATTATTTCAAGGATGTTATCGACGGCAAGATCAAGGTGTCCCAGAAGCCGCAGTACGTGGACATGATCCCAAAGGCCTTCAACGGAAAGACAATTGATCTCCTGGAAGGTACCGACGAGCGCGGTGCACTGGACAACCTTATCGAAAGGCTCGACCTGGCACCTATAATCGACCGTAATATCGGTGATCTCAGTGGTGGTGAACTGCAGAGGGTTGCAATTGCAGCCTGTGCTGCAAGGGATGCTGATTTCTACTTCTTTGATGAGATCAGTCCGTACCTTGATATCTACCAGCGTATCAATTCCTCACAGATCATACAGGAGCTTTCAGCCGATAAGGCAGTCCTTGTGGTGGAGCACGACCTCGCCATACTGGATATGCTCTCAGATGTGGTACAGGTGGCCTATGGTGTGCCTGCCGGGTATGGTGTTGTGACCCATCCCAAAGGCGTGCGTGTTGCCATCAACCAGTACCTCAAAGGATATCTCCCTGAGGAGAATGTCCGTATCAGGCCTGATGCCATCACTTTCGAAGTGCATCCTCCACGTGTGGAATCAGATATAGCGACACTTGTGGACTATAACGCGTTCTCCAAGAAATACGGTGACACCTTCTCACTGGAGACCGATTCCGGCTCCCTGAAGGAAGGAGAGGTCATAGGTATCGTGGGTCCTAACGGTATCGGTAAATCCACCTTCGTGAAGATCCTTGCAGGAGAGATCGAACCCGATGAGGGTGAGCTGGACATTGACGTTTCCATATCCTACAAGCCCCAGTACATCAAGGGCGATAATCCGATGCAGGTGCAGATGTTCCTGAGAAGCATTACCCGCAGGTTCGATACAAGCTACTATCAGGCAGAGGTCATCAAACCTTTGAATCTTGAGCCTCTCTTTGAGAAGATGCTCAGCGAGCTCAGTGGTGGTGAGTTGCAGAGGGTAGCAATTGCTGCATGTCTCTCAAGAGATGCCGACCTGTACATTCTTGACGAACCTAGTGCTCACCTTGATGTTGAACAGCGTTCCCTTGCCACAAAGGCGATCAAGAGATTCGCTGAGAACAACGGTAAGACCGCTATGGTCGTTGACCACGATATTTACATGATCGACATGCTCAGTGAAAGGCTAATCGTTTTCGAAGGTAAGCCTGCTATGTATGGTAAGGCACACCCTCCATCGAGTATGCAGGACGGCATGAACAAGTTCCTTTCAGACCTTGATATCACATTCAGAAGGGATGAGGACACATCACGTCCAAGGGTTAACAAACCGGGTTCCCGCCTTGACAGGGAACAGAAAGCACAGGGTGAATATTACTACAGGCTGGATGAGTGAAAGCTCATCTCGCTTATTTTAATTCATTTAACCAGCCACCGGCCGACGATCTGTCGTTGGCCTGTGATCTTATTTTTATTGTTTCTTAGTTTTGCGGTCTCTTGTTCCTTGAAAGGTACCACGTGAGGAACTCAGTATACAGTATTATTCCCATTATGGTGGACCAGATGAACAGCAAAAGATGATAGTTGTTGATAGGCACAAGACCTCCTGCAAGCCTTGCATGTTCGTATGCGAGGAAAGTGGTTGCTGTTTCAGGTATAGCAACAATTAATGTCAAAGGGACCACCAGCAGCACAATGGTTGCCATTAAAGAAGAGTAGTTGACAAGCAGGTAAAGTACAATGGCAGTGAACGTGGCGAAGATCAAAAATGCTGTTCCTGTTCCTACAATGTCCGTACTGAATCCTCCTTTAGTTTAATAGCTTTTAATGATATGCGCTTGCTGCATCCTTTTCTATTTATTTAATGCGACCTGCGTATATAATAATATGCAATAAGCGGGATGATGGAAAGCACACCTGCTATGGTAGCAAAAGAGGATAGCAGGAATGTTGCGTGTTCAGCTCTTGAGACCGGCTCACTGTTCGTATCAATATCCTCACTTTCGATGGTCGTGTCAGGGGTTCCAAGTGAATACACATAGAGTTTCACAACATTGGATTCAAATTCTCCCTCAAGACCATCCTCATCAATGTAGGAAACAATTGCAGGTGGCAGGTCTATAATGACTTCCTCCTGTGCAAGCATTGTATAGGAGAGTTGCTTTTTATCTCCCACTTCAAGTGTCCCTTCCCATGTATTTTCTCCGCTGACGAGCCTGAAACCTTCAGGTATCTTCTCTGCCATGGAAGCTTCCACATCAACGGTACCGCTGTTCGTTATCGTTACGGTCATGTCAACTTCTTCTCCGGTGAGGATGTCACTGAGGCTTACCTCCTTCTCGATCTCCAGCAATGCTCCTTCCACATCGATGGTTACTGCCGGTCCATCCGATAGGACGCTGTATGTCTCACCCTGCGAATACCAGCTTGCAACTGCCGGTCCAAGATCATAGGTCCCGGCTACCATGGGAATTGCTTTGTATTGAATGGTCTCTGATCTTCCTGCACCGATGAATATTGTCCAGTCCGTGGAGTCTATTACAAGAGGTTTGAATGCCGAAGGCAGGGGGTCGTGAATTGTCACTTCATGTCCAATGCTTGCATTGTTGTAGACCACCATCTCTACGATGATCCTTCTTCTGGTCCTGTCTTCCTCTTCCATAAGATGAGTGTCGATGGTCTTTCCAATGGAGATGTACGGTTGTACTGTTGTATATGCTGTTGTGATATTCCGGTAATTGTTCCCGCGGTAGTCATATCCATCAACGCTCACATCGATCCTTATGTTCTCCTCGACCGGAGTTTCAGGTAATGTGAGGCTGATCGGTACCCGGTGTATCTTGAGCGTGTCAAGCATTGCAAGCTCATAACTCTCCGGTTCGATCTGGCCATTACTTGCAGATGTGGTGATGGTAATTCCCCTTGCAGGTATCGTTCCGATGTTCTTCAGGTATATCTCGAAAGAGGCGGGACGGTTGGGGGAATACTCTTCTTCAAGGTCGTTGACCTGCACTTTGAATTCCGGCTTTCCGGGATGGTACAGCTGCAGATTTATCTCCTGATCGACCATGTCGATGTATGTGACCCTTGCCATTATTTCATTGGAATACTTTTTGTAATCGTTTATTTCGTATTCGTCAACCCTGGTCTTATCATTGGTCGTGACCTCCAGTGTCGCAACGCCGTCACTTATATTGAGCAGCTTGATGACGGCATTGTCCGTCTCCACCGTTTCTTCCACTGCAAGCCTCTGACTTTCTGATGGTATCCAGACAAGTTCGTACTCGTGGAGGTACAGTTCAAGAGTTACCGTCGCAGGCTTAATTGAGAGTGTTTTGACCTCGAGGTCCTTTTCATGGAAGTACTCATTGTTCAACGAATCATCAGCAAAGAAGCTCTTCCGAAACTCACCGTCAATGTACAGGAGCAGTGTGGCGGAATATCCTTCATCTTCCTTATTGATCTCATGGACCTTCACAGTGTATTTCTCAGCGGATGCCCGGTCCCCGTCTGCAAGATCGAAGACTCCCTGATGGACCCAGATCTCCTCGTACTGGAATTCATCTGCAGCGGAGGATATGCCGGTAAAAATAAGAAGCATCAGGACTGCAAGAGCAATACGCTTTAAATACATTAGCCATTTTTATGTGCCTCATAGCGTTTAAATATACCGTTCTGAGCGGTCATGGCTGCATTTCTTTTTGTATATATCCTCATCCTTCAACAACATTTAATTAGAGAACATTCATTACGTAAACTATGCTTACAAAGAGGATTATCCCGTGTCTTGATGTCACCCTTGATTCAGAAGGTGGCACTGTTGTCAAAGGTGTCGAGTTCGTAGATCTCAAAAAGGCAGGTGACCCTGTTGACCTCGCAAAACGCTACAACGAACAGGGAGCGGATGAACTTGTTTTCCTGGACATTACAGCTTCCCACGAAGGCCGCTCAACAATGATCGATGTGATCGAGCGTACTGCTAATGAGGTCTTTATCCCTCTCACCGTGGGTGGTGGAATAAACTCTGTTGAGGATGTCAGGCAGATCCTGAGGGCAGGTGCTGACAAGGTATCCATCAACACTGCTGCTGTGAAGAACCCACAGCTGATCAAGGAAGCTTCCGATATTTTTGGTTCCCAGTGTATTGTTACAGCAATCGATTGCAAGCGCAATCCGGACGTTGAGAACAATCCAGACAAGACCATAATTGAGCTTGAGGACGGTACTCCTGCATGGTATGAGGTTGTGATTTACGGTGGGCGCAAACCCACAGGCCTGGATGCTGTCCAGTGGGCGAAGAAGGTCGAGGAACTTGGATCAGGCGAGATATTGCTGACAAGTATGGACCGCGACGGTACCTACGATGGCTTCGACATTCCTATCACAAGGAAGCTCTCAGAAGAGCTGGAGATACCTATCATCGCTTCCGGCGGTGTGGGAAAACCCGAGCACATGTATGGCGGCTTTGTTGATGGAAAGGCCGATGCAGGGCTTGCAGCCAGTATCTTCCACTTCGGTGAGTTCACTGTGCGTGATGTGAAGGAAGAACTGCAGAAAAAGAACATTCCTGTCAGGCTCTAATTTAATCCTGATCAAATTCAAGGAGCTTACAACATGGAAATCACAGAATTCCAGAAACTTATGTACGATCTGTACGCACATAATGACAAGCGCAGGGGTGCAGCTGCAACCACCCTCTGGCTGGTCGAGGAGATCGGCGAGCTGGCAGAGGCGGTCCGCAGGGAGGACATGGAGAACCTGAGGGAAGAGCTTGCAGATTGCTTTGCCTGGATCGGTGCGCTGGCTAACCTTTTTGATATTGACCTTGAGGAAGCTTTCCTGGAAAAGTATCCGCTTGTGTGTCCCACATGCGGGAAGAACCCGTGCATTTGCACTGACTGAACATGAACAAAAAACCTGAACTTCTGGCTCCTGCAGGTAACTGGGAATCCTTCGTCGCTGCTGTGGAGAACGGTGCAGATGCTGTTTATCTTGGTGCTAAGACTCTGGGTGCCAGGGCCTATGCAGGCAATTTTACCCTTGAGGAGATACGTGAGGCTATAGACTACGCTCACCTTCGTGGGGTAAAGGTCTTTGTTACGGTAAATACGCTGGTCAAGGACCAGCAGATAAAAAACGCTGCGAAACTGCTGTGTTCCCTGAACGAGTATGGAGCTGACGCTGTCATCGTACAGGACATCGGCCTTCTTCGCATGGCAAAGGAACTGGTTCCTGAACTTCCGATACATGCAAGCACCCAGATGACCATCCACAATACCGAAGGTGTGCATTTTCTCGAAGACCTGGGTGTCAAAAGGGTCGTGCTTGCAAGAGAGATGTCCCTTGAGGAGATCAGGGCGATAAAACAGGCTACTAATGTTGAGATCGAGACCTTCATCCACGGAGCACTCTGCATATCCTACTCCGGGCAATGTCTCCTGAGCAGCATGATAGGTGGCAGAAGCGGTAACCGTGGACATTGTGCACAGCCATGCAGGAAGATGTATGAGCTTGAGATGGACGGTCAGGTCGTAGAGACCGAGGGTCCTTACTTATTGAGCCCGAAAGACCTTAACACAACAGAAATGCTGCCCCAGCTCATCGAGGCAGGTGTTGAGTCCTTCAAGATAGAGGGCAGGATGAAAAGGCCGGAATATGTGGCAGGTGTTGTGAGCACATACAGGAATCTGATCGATCGATACATGGAAGATCCTGGTTCATACTTCGTATCCCCTGAAGAATCACTTTTACTTGAACAACTTTTCAACAGGGATTTTACTGATGTTTATCTTAAAGGCGACTCAACAAGAGGCATGATGAGCCGTGAACAGCCATACAATCGTGGTGTGGTTGCCGGTTCTGTTGTGGGCTATAACGAGGAAGAAAGGAGGATCATCGTAGAGCTCACAATTGAGCTGGAATTAGGCGATGGTATCGGTGCCGAGGGGCTGGAGGATGCAGGTGAGAACATCACACGTATTGTTCTGAACGGAAAGGAAGTCGATTCCGCCACAGCAGGCGATGTTGTTGAGGTCCCGTTCTTTGAAGAGGTCCCTTCCGGCAGTTTGATCTACAGAACTATGGACAGGTCACTGATGGATTTGCTGAAAAAGACCTTCACATCTCCAAAACCTATTCGTAAAGTGGCTGTGAAGCTCAGTTCTGATGTCATTGCAGGCTCATCACTTAAGCTGAAAATGGAGGACACTGATGGCAATTCGGTGTCTGTAAAATCAGATTACGTTGTCGAGCCTGCCCAGAAGAAGCCGACCGCTGAAGAGCAGATCCAGCAGCAGTTCTCAAAACTTGGTAATTCTGTCTTTGAGCCGGTAGGTATGGATGTGAACGTTACAGGTGATGTGTTCATTCCCATCAAGGTCCTTAACGACATAAGGAACCTGGCGGTTTCACGACTGGAAGCTGCAAGGATAGAAAAATTGCATCGTTCCCCGAAAGGCAAATGCAAGGTTCCAAAGGTAACCTGCGAAGAAGTGAATGTTGATAAGCCCCTGCTCGTGGTAAGTGTCGATGATCCACAGAGGCTTGAAGCTGCCATTGAAGGCGGTGCAGATGTGATCTATGCCGGAGGAGAAGTTTTCAGGGGAAGGGAAGCCCTGGACCTGAAGGAAGCCTTTGAAAGGTGCAGAAGTGAGGGTCGAAAGATCTACGTGAACACACCGAAGATCGTTTCTGACGATTCCATGGGCCGGGTGCAGGAGACACTGGAACTTGCAAAGGAGCTTGGGGTTGATGGTGCAGTGGTTTCAAACTACGGTACGTTCAGGCTTGCAAAGGAAGCAGGCATGGCCGTGATCGCAGACAGTCCTATGAACGTTTTCAATCTTCATTCCTATGCAGCCATGAAGGAGCTTGGTGCAGATTCTGTTGTATTGTCCCCGGAGATGTCGCTTGAGCAGGTAGAGGATGTCGCACAATGCGGTCCTGTGGAATGTATTATCCACGGCCGGCTGGAGGTCATGGAATCACGCTACTGCATGGTCGGAGACCTGTTCGGCTCAGGCAGCGGATGTCCCCGTTTTTGTGAGGATGGGGAGTTCGAGCTCTATGATGAGAAAGAGTATTGTTTCCCCCTGCTCATGGACAATGATTGCAGGATGCATGTGCTGAACTCGAAAGAGCTATGCATGGTCGAGAATCTTGGCAAGCTTGTCAGGTCTGGTGTGTCAGCGGTGAGGATCGAGGCAAGGACAATGGATGCTTCCATGGTGAAAAAGGTCACACGCCGTTATCGCAATGTACTGGACGGGAAGAAAAAGGCCGGCAAATGCAAGGACATCACCGATGGATACACTGCAGGGCATTACATGAGGGGTGTGCTATGAAGATATTCCTGTCAGGTTCTATCCGCGGAGGCAGGCAGATGCTTCCGGTATACCAGTTCATCTGCGGTTATCTTCGCAGGAACGGCCATGAAGTGCTGAGCTGGCATGTGGCTCACGATGGTGTGGAGGAAACGGAATCTCTCATGAGTGAGAGCCAGATCTACGAACGTGACATGGGTTTCCTGAAGGAAAGTGAGTGCATGATCGCAGAGGTCAGCCTTGCCTCCACAGGCGTGGGTTATGAGGTCTGCTCAGCGATACACAAGGGCATTCCGATTCTCTGTGTTCATAAACCGGATGCGAATGTCTCTGCTATGATACTGGGAAATACCAATGGCAATGTCAGTGTGGAAGAGTATTCTGATACCGAAGATCTTGAAGTGATTCTTCGTGAGTTCCTTGCATCTTTTTGAAGTAACTGTTAAATATCGTTGACATCTATTTTCAATAGATAAACATGGTAATAGAAATTGTAGTAGTACTGGTGGCTATCATCATAGCTCTTCTTCTGTACAAGGTGCTGAAGACTGTCAAGAACATGGTAGTGAACACCGTATTGGGTGTGGTCCTTCTTCTGATCGCCAACTTCGCACTGGGCCTGGAAATTGCCTTCACGTGGGTCACGATATTGGTCTGTGCAATTGCAGGAGTTGTCGGAGCGGTATTGATAGTGCTTTTAGCATATCTCGGCATCTATTTCTGATGCCAGTTGAATAGTTCCGTTTATCATGTGGCGGGTGTGTTTCTCGCCTTTGAACTTTTTTTCTGTGATCACGTCTTTGATGTCCAGTATCCCGAAGTCCCGGAAAAGATTCTCTATTTCTTCTTTCGTGAAATAGTGGTAGATGATGCCGCTCTGTCGGAAGAATGTGTGGGGTTCAACGGCATCCCCTCCGTATCGCATGTCCTGTATCCCGAAAACTTCCAGGAAGATAGTACCTCCGGGTCTCAGTACCCGCCTGAACTCGGCCACAGCCCTTTCACGTTCGTCTTCCATGAGGTGCTGCAATACCCCGAAGCAAACGATTCCCTCAAAGCTGTTGTCCGCAAAGGGAAGATGGGTGATCGAGGATACGGCATGGTGTGCCTCACGTTCTCGTTTTGCAAGGTATTCCCCTGAGGCTTTCAGTGCTGTGGGGGATACATCGATGCCGGTGCAATCGTAAAAATTAGATAAGGGGAGAAGGTGACGCCCTTTCCCCGAGCCTGCATCAAGGATACGGCATCCTTCAGGGATGCGGGAGCGGATCGGTTCGATCGGTGCTGCACCGCCCCACCTGACATGGGAATATTCCTTGTCCCATGCCGAGAAATGAGTGTAGGATGGCGTTTCCTGTGTCATGCTCTTAAGGTCTGTATGTTGATGCTTCACTGAAGCGTTTTGCAAGGAAGTCCTGGTCAATGGATGACAGGAACCATCCTGCTTTTGGTCCGGACTGCTGGCCCAGAACTGAGGTGTAGATCGCCTTGAACATTTCCTTTGGATTGATCTCCAGCTCCTCCTCGCTTGCGCCAAGTTTCTCTACGATCTTGGTGTGGAGATCGGAACCTGCTTCCTTTGAGGAGTAAACAAGGTTGTGGTAATCCTCACCTGTAAGTTCTCCGCTGGCTTCAATGATCTCTGCGAATGCTCCGAGGAATGCCTTCTGCACGTCATTGAGTGTTGCGGTCTGCTCTGGAAGCTCGTCCTTTACACTGAACTTTGCAAATGGTGGTGCATACATCTCAAGCCAGTTGGAAACGTTGGCTGAGAGTTCCCTGATGCACTTCTCGTTGCTGGTGTCGTATCCTGCACGCTCCACGATCTTCATGATCTTGTCGAAGTCGCCGTGTGCCACCTGGAAGATTGTTGTCATGTGTTTGAACGGGATATCCGTGTGGCAGATACCCTTTGCATGTGAGAGCTCCAGCACACGCTTGTCGAGACCTTCCAGATCTTCCTTCGCATTGAGACGCTCGTACTCGTCCACAAGGGTGAGCAGTGGCTGTGCGGGGTCGAATTTGATGTGTTTTTCAGGCTTTGTGCGCATGATAAGGTAGCGCAGTACCTCGGGTGGCACGACCTTGAGCATGTCGGAAATTGATACCACGACACCGGTGGATGATGACATTGCTCCCTTCTTTCCGAGCATGATCCACTCATAGACGATAGGCTGTGGTGGTTCGTGTCCGAATATCTCGCGTACGATCCTCTTTCCTGTGTCATAGGAACCGCCTCTTGATGCATGGTCTTTTCCGAATGGTTCGACTGTAACATTCATCATCTTCCATTTTGCAGGCCAGTCCACACGCCAGGTAAGCTTTCCGCCTCCTGCCATTGGTACTGTTCCCTTGTGACCGCAGGAACAATCATAGTCCACTGTCTCAGCATCTGCATCGAATCCTGTGACAACGGCGGTGTTGATCTTGCCGCATTCCTGGCAGATCGGGTTGAAAGGACTCCATTCAGGTGCAACATCCTTTCCTGAGACCTCTTTGAGGATCTTAGCGATATCGTCCCTTTTGATAAGTGCTGTCTTGATGGCCTCAACGAACTTTCCGCTCTTGTAAAGCTGGTCTGCACGGTAGACCTCCGGGTGGATCCCGAGCTTCTCAAGTCCCTCAAGGAAAGGCTTGAGGAAGTGCTCTGCATAGTTGTCACATTCGCCACAGGGGCATGGGATCTCGGAAATTGGTTTTCCGACGTGTTCTGCATAGCTTTCCGGAAGGAATGGGTAGACCTTACGGAGTGGGTCGAAGTTGTCGGCCATGTAGATGAATTCGGTCTCAGCACCTTTTTCCACAAGCATCCTGTATGCTGCATCTGCGGTCACGACCTCCCTCATATTTCCGATATGGATGTGTCCGGAGGGTGTAATTCCTGTGGATATCTTTTGTTTTGTCCCATTTGCCAGGGCTTCGTCAGCAACGACCTCTGCCCAGTGTTTGATCTCTGCCATTGATTATCTCCATGTGTATTATGATAGTTATTTGTGAGATCGGTTTATGATCTCTATTAATGATCGGTATAAACTTTGATATCTTCAAAGCTGTTTTTGGACCTGTGGAATATCTGCATGTTCTCTTTTATATATAACATGTTTCCTTTTAGCGTAGCTCTTCATGCAACTACGAAAAAACTGAGGCAAAAAAGATAGTGGACCACTGCTTGTGGTCGCAATGTTATTTTGTGATGGATCGGCCTGATAATTTATGTGGCTGGAACATTTGGCATCATTCTATTATCTCTGTGGGTATCTCTTCCAGGTCACAGAAGTTAGAAGTGAAATTGTAAGCTCCCGCATTGATGAACGTGATCTCATCACCGATCTTCGGCTCTTCCCTGAGGTACACACGGTACCTGAACAGGTCCATTGAGCATGGTGTACATCCCTTGATAACGTAAGGTTCGCCTGCATTGTTGCCGACCTCACCTTCAACTCTCAGTTTCACAGGGACAAGGATCGCATCCATGTCACTGTTATAGACTGAAGCGTTCACGATGATGTTGTTGTCATAGACGCCTGTGATGTAGGTGATGAGCTTCCCGGCAGGAGCCGAGATGAACCTTCCCGGCTCTATCATGAGCTGTATGTCCTTCTCGTGCAGCCATTCCCGAAGCTCCCTGAGACGCCTGAAGATGCTGCCTATGACATCGACATTGGTGTTGGCATATTCAGAAGGCAGTCCACCTCCTATGTTGAGGATATTGATAGCCTCAAGTGTTTCTTCTGAGAGCACATCCTCGATGTCCTGCTGTATCTTCCACTCATTGACGTTCTGGGTCTTCCTGTGGAAATGCACTCCGAGCTGTTCGATGTGTGTATCGTCCTTAAGCTGAGCTACTCTTTCATTGATGACATCGGAGGTCATTCCGAATACGAAGTATCTCTCGGTCCTCAGGGAATGTTCCTTGAGCTTCAGGCGGATCAGTAGTGTGATCTTCCAGTCGGTGGGCTCCATGGTAGAGAGCAGGATGTCCAGATCGAACTCGTTGTCAACTGCAAAACAGCGAATACCTTTGTTGTAGAGGTCTTCCACGATCTCCTGAGTCCAGCCCTGTGCCAGGAAAAGGACCCTTGACATGTCCTTTATGTGCTTGAGCTCATTGGTCGTATGCACGCTCAGGAAGCCGTCGGTGTTCTCCTCGATGATCGGGGTGACCCGTGGGTTCGTCTTGGAGCTGAAGGCAGGGATGTCCACGACCTCCCTGACCTTGTTGTACTGCTCAAGGACCACTTTTTTTGATAATGTGAATTTTGGTGAAGGGACGTTCGAGTTGCTCATTCAACCACTCCTCTGTCCTCATTTGTCTTTTTCAGGCTTTCCAGTATCCCGTCCTCTGCCAGCTCATCAAGTGCATGTATCATGGCAAGTGGGAATGTGATACTTACATCTCCGATGACAGTGGCAACATCGCTCTCGTCCTTGACCTTCCCCCATGACTTTGCCTCGTTGGTATTGGCACCGGACATGCTTCCCGAGGTGCGGTGGGCGGTTGTCATATATACTGCGTATTCGGCACCTCCGTTGAGGAGTGTGCTCAGGATGGCATGGTGTTTTGATATGGATCCGCCAAGTGCGATGACACCCTTGCGATCATCGAAGCTGCTTGCGAACAGGATGTTTCCGAAGTCCTTGACAACATCTACCATGAAATCAGGGTGGTCCTGCTGGAACAGGTACAAGTGGAAACCGAATGCACCGTCGGTGATGGCCGGACAGAATATCGGGACGTTGTTTTTTGCTGCCTGGCATAGGATGGAATTTTCGTCATCTAGCATCAGTCCGATTTCGCGAAGCATCTCGGAAACGGCCCAGTGTTTTTGTTTTTCGTAAAGTTGTTTGAGTATCCTCTCGATGAGGCTCTCAAAGTTCATGTAACTCTCGTTCTTGATGAACAGGTTTCCCACACGGTTGATGCCTTTTTCGTGGAGTTCCACATCATCCGTCTGGAACGAGCCGATCTGGAAATCCTCTCCTGTGGCTTTCATGATGTCCTCTTCAAGGCCACCCACGGTGGTGACGATCACATCTGCAATTCCCAGCTCGATAAGTTGGGCAAAGAACCCTCTCAGACCTGAGGTGACCATGTTGGATGTAAATGTCAGGAATACCTTTGCAGAATCTTTTTTCATCTTCACTATTACTTCGGATGCCCGCTGGAGCTCAACGCTCTGGAATCCGATGTGTTCGTAGGAATCGACAAGCTCAGACACTCGCATGTCCTGCTTCCATTTTAGGTCCTTGACTTTTACCATTAAATATCACCGTAGAGTATGGGTGATGGAATCCCGAAATCATATATAAATGTTGGTCTGTTTCAAGGAGGTTTTGTATGAAGAATCAAGCATCACATGGAGTCAACAAGTTCTTCAATTGCTACCAGATCAATGTGTGGATCAATAACATCATAGTAAACCCCATCAATTCGCATCTCGAAAGAGTCTATAATAGCTATACTTGAAATTTTATTGGAATCACTATAGATCTCTATGAGATAAATTTGCCCAACTATAGGCTCTTGATTCTCCTTTATTCTCAATGAATATTTATCAAGATGTTCGATCAAATCTTCTATTTTGATGCTGTCATTTGTAGTGGTCAGTTCTCCACTCAATCCGTTCCTGATGTAGACATTTGTGATTGTATGTTGGTCGATGTCTGTCAACTCAGTGATCCCTGGTTCCTGAGGCTGTTCTGATATTGAATCTACAAGCATGTCGATTGCTTCCAGATCAACAGGTGGATTAGTGACATTGTAGTAAATTCCATCGATTTCTATAGTTTTAGAGCCTACAATCGTTACTCTTGATATTTTGTTGGAGTCCTTATATAAATCGATATAACAGTGATATCCATATATATTCTCTTGATTGTCTTTTTCTTCCAGTGAATAGCTATCAAGCTGTTCGATCAATTCTTCTATTTTAATGCTATCATCTGTTATTGTCAGTTCCCCATTCATTCCGTTCCTGATGTAGATCTTTGTGATCTTATGTTGGTCAATATCTGTCAATTCAGGTCTTTTGTCCTGATGTTGTTCTGATAAACAACCAGAATAACTTACTGTGGTGAAGAGAATTAAACATAAAATTAAATAGCTCATTATTTTTCTCATAAAACTCTAAAAATTAATAGTAGTAATCTCTAAATAAATTTAACCCAATTCCACAGTAACATCTATCGAAACATATTTATCTTTCCCTTTTATAGGCATCTCTATGATCCCCAGAAAAGCATTTGTCGTAAAAGGCACCGGTGTCCACAAGGACAGGCTGGCATCATTTGAGCTTGCATTACGTGACGGTGGGATCGAAAAGTTCAACCTTGTGACGGTTTCCAGCATACTGCCTCCGAACTGTGAGGTGGTCTCAAAAGAGGAAGGGCTTGCTGAGCTAAGCCCGGGGCAGATCGTCTACTGTGTCATGGCAAGGAACCAGACGGATGAGCCAAGGCGCCAGATCGCAGCAGCTATCGGTAATGCGGTTCCTGTAAAGAGCAAGGACTACGGATACATCTCCGAGCACCACTCTTTTGGGGAGGATGAGAGGACCGCAGGTATCTATGCCGAGGATCTGGCAGCAACCATGCTCGCCACAACTCTTGGTGTCGAGTTCGATGCTGACTCTGCCTGGGAAGAGCGGGAGCAGGTCTACAAGGCGAGCGGCTACATATTTGATACCACACACTACTGCCAGTGTGCCCAGGGGGACGAAAATGGGCTCTGGACGACGGTTGTAGTTGCAATGGTATTTGTGATCTGAGGGGATATGGCCTGGTTGTGAAATCCAAATAATTTTCGGTATACAGAACCAAAATTTATATATCTAAATCATGGGTTATAGCCACTCATTACATTATAGTGTGAACGAAAATGACTGCAGATCGTATTGAAGAATATCTTGAAACGATACTCTCGCTTAGTAATAATGGCGAGCTTTCTGTTAAGAACAAGGATGTAGCCGATGAGCTTGGCGTATCTCAGGCGGCAGTTTCTGAAATGGTCCAGAAGCTCACGGACGAAGGGCTTGTTGACCACCAGCCATATCATGGGATTCGGCTGACAAAGAACGGCCTCCTGCAGGCAAGAAAACTGAGACGTAAGCATCATGTGATCGAGAAGTTCCTCTCGGAAGTCCTTGACATCGATCCTGAGGTATCTCACAATGAAGCCTGTGGGCTTGAACATGCAGTATCGGACATTGTTGTGGAAAGCATGTGCAGTTTTATGGGCAGTAATAATATCAACTGCAATCCGGTTGATGAGGATGAATGCTGCCTTTTCAAAGAGAACTATGTTGCATTGTCTGATCTTAAGGAAGGTGACAGCGGGACAGTTGTCATGATGACACTGCCTGAATCTTCCAAAGAGCGTCTTACATGCCTGGGCCTGATAGCCGGGGAAACTGTGGATATCAAGCGCAAGCAGAAACAGGGATCCACATCCATCCTGACACGTGGCACCGAGATCGCCCTTGGAAACGAGATCGCTAAGAAGATCTTTGTACGCCTGGGTGCAAGAAAGAGGTATCCGCGCGGAAGTGGTAGAAATTAATCCAGATCGCGAAGTTGTTACCGAAAGGTCTGTTTCTTCTAAATATGATATGACGATTGCCTTTGTTGGCAATCCAAGTGTGGGAAAAAGTGCATTCTTCTCACGTCTTACCGGTATCGGTGTGGTGGTTGCGAATTACCCTGGTACAACAGTGGAACTGACACACGGCAGTATCAACGTTGATTCCAAGAAGATCGATGTCGTGGATCTGCCGGGAATATACTCTCTTGGTGCTTCCACTGAGGATGAGAAGGTCTCAAAAAGATATCTATTGAGGGAGTATCCTGATGTTATCATAAATGTCGTGGATGCCACCCGTCTTGAAAGGAACCTCTACCTTACGCTGCAGCTCCTTGAACTGGACATTCCCATGGTGGTGGCCCTGAACCAGATGGATGCTGCAAAAGAGATGGGCCTTGAACTTGATATTGATAAACTTTCAGATTTCCTGGGCGTGCCTGTGATCCCCACAGTTGCCACCAAAGGCCTGGGGCTTGATGAGGTTGTTCTTTCAGCCCTTGGTGAGGAGCTTTCAACTGAGAACAGACGTAAGGTACATTATGATAATCACATCCTTCGTGCCATAGAGAGACTGGATGAGGATTTCCCTGAGATAAGTTATGGGATCAAGGTAAGGGCACTTGAGAGGGATGAAGAATTCGTTAAATTGAGCTGTCGTCCCCATGATGCAGACCTTTTGCTTGCGACATCCGAGTCCATTACCGAAGAGATTGAAAAAGCTCACGAGATGCAGATCTCAGATACCATTGCACGCGACCTGTATGGTGAAGCAGGATATGTCGTTGACAGGGTGACTACCCAGGTCGAACGCAAGGCCACGCTCAAGGACAGGATCGATTCCCTTCTGACCTCTGAGTATGTAGGGATCGCAGGTCTTGTTTCTGCTCTTCTTATCACATTTTTCATTGTTTTTTCAGTTGGAGGTTTTCTTGAAGAGGGTATTGTTTCCCTGTTCGAGACCTACCTTATCTTCCCTGTGGAGGAGATGCTTGCAGATTCATCTCCGATCTTCAGGAACGTGGTGATCTATTCCCTCCTGGGAGTTGAGGCCGGGTTCGCTATTGCGATACCGTATATTGCAGTGTTCTATGTGATCCTCTCATTGTTTGAGGATTCGGGATACCTGACAAGGGCATCCTTCCTTCTGGATAACTGGACTCATAAAGTTGGTCTTCACGGCAGGGCAATAATCCCTCTGGTCCTTGGTCTGGGATGCAATGTGCCTGCGATCATGTCTACCAGGGCACTTAACACCCTGCGTGAGAGAAGGATAGCGTCGATATTGATCGCACTAACTCCATGTTCTGCAAGGACCGTGATCATCCTGGGACTTGTGGGAACCTTTGTGGGTTACTGGGCAGCGATCTCCATATACGTACTTGAACTTGTGGTCATCTTTGGAACAGGATGGGTCCTTGGAAAAGGGCTGCCTGGTGAGAAGACCGGCCTGATCATGGAGATGGCACCATTGCGCAGGCCTGATCGTAAGGCTACCTTGCAGAAGACCTGGTTGCGTGTGCGTGAGTTCGTCTATGTGGCATTCCCGTTGCTTGTGGCAGGCAGTGCACTGCTTGGACTGCTTGATGCAGTGGGTGTGCTGGATGTCTTTGAGAACGCTGTTGAGCCGGTGTCAGTGGGTCTGTTCGGCTTGCCTGCATTTGCAGCAACTGCCCTTATATTCGGTGTGCTTCGTAAGGAAATGGCATTGCAGATCCTGGCGGTGCTTGCCGGTACTGCGAACTTTGCCCAGGTGCTGACTCCGATACAGATGTATTCCTTTGCGGTCATCACAACAATATATGTTCCATGTGTTGCAACCATTGCAATACTAAAACATGAGCTTGGCTGGAAGGATACTGCACTGATATCCATGTTCACAATTTGTCTGGCACTGCTGGCAGGTTTCCTGATCAATGTGGCAGGTATGATGCTCTGAAAAGGATCATTTTGCTTGAAATATCCTTAATGACCTATTTCGGCAGCTTTTAATAGTACTAAATTAACAGTGTTATAATGACCCGTATCACAAATGTGCCTCAAAAGAATAGTATAAGTGCTCTGATCGATATCTTCGAAATGAGTAACATGCGCGAGCCTTTCCTTGATGAGGTCGGCAGCATGCTCGAGGTAATGGGCACCCACGGTTCAATTACAGAAGGCGCTGTGGCCTATGATGACGAGGAGATCTATCACGTTCATACGATGAGCATTATCTCTCCTGAGAAAAAGAAGTGAGTTCTCATTTTGTTAACAATGAATTTATTGGCAGTGATCTGAGCTTTAAAGGCTCAGGTTCAAAAGTTTTTCAATTTCTGTATTGATCTCACGGGTGGAACCCCTGTAGAAATTGTGGTCCCTTATTACGTTGCCTTCCATGGCCAGCCCGTCAATGTGGCCGTACCAGTAGATGACCATTCCTGTACCATAGTCCCTCTGGTAGTACTGGAACTGTTTTTTCAGGTAATGTGCATGTTCTTTTTCATCCCCGAACATTGCCTTGCTCTCTATCCAGAGGATCTCAACATCATCAACGTATATCGGCTTGTCCAGCAGGAAATCCGGGGTCTTCTGCATTCCCATGTCCCTGAGATCCTCTTCGGTGCTGAACTCAAGCTCCTTATAGACAAGCCATTTCTCAATGATCTCCTCTCCCATCTGGCCCCTGACGGACTGTGTCCTGTGGGCTTCAGGTGAAAAGAAATGATCTTCGTTAATGGCTTCTGTGATCTCTCTTGCAAGCCGCCTGTCTTCCAGTGAATCGAGATGTTTCAGGACGTATTTTTTGGAGTATCCAAGCTCCTTGATGATGACCGATGCCATGAGCGTGGCCGGAACCTCATTGTTCTTTGCCAGTACAACGATGCTCACGCCTTTGTTCCAGAGGTAGAGGTAATTCCTGCTCTTGCTCTGGAGGCTATGCATCTTCCTCTTGACCTTCGAGACTATCTTCTGGTTGAGTATTGCAGCAATTACTCCTGCGGGTTCGTTGAACTTTATCGCCAGGTCCTCGATGTTCTCCGGATCGTTCACACTTTCATATATCCGGAGGTAGGTATTTTTATCCATTATTCACCTCTTTGTTCCTGAACCTGTACATGAGGGCACAATCCTCACATTGTTTCTTTCCACAGTAATTCTTTGCATACTCGACTATCAAAGCATGATATTCCTTGTAGAGTGGTACGTCTGAAGGAAGTCCTGCTTCGAAAATACTTTGAAGTTGCATGTAGTTGCCTTCAATTTCGATGCATTTCATGATGCGTGTTGTGTAAGCATCGATCACGAACTTTGGCTTATCTGCCGCATAGAGGACAATACTGTCTGCAGTTTCATTTCCTACACCTTTGAGGGAGAGCATAAGTTTCCTCAATTCTTCTGTAGGTAAACTGAAAATGTTGTCCATTCCTTTTGTGGCAAAGAATCCTGCAATATCCTTAAGACGCCTTGCTTTCTGGCGGTAGAATCCACAGCATCTGACAAGCTCTTCGATATGCTCCACATCTGCATCTGCCAGTTTATCAGGCTCTATCAGATCGGACATTTTGAGAGCTTCTATAGCCTTCTCAACATTTGTCCACTTTGTCTGTTGTGTCAGTATTGTGCCGACTACTACCTCAAAAGGGGTGTCAGCGGGCCACCACTGCAGGTGCCCGATCTTTCCGAGAAGTGTCTCGTAGATCTCACTGACAAGTTCGTTTTGCATCTGCCTTAGAAAATGTATTCCTATTATATAAGATGGGCGTTAACTGAAAAATATTGTAAAATAGTCAAAAAAAGAAGAGTTTGTAAGAATTTCCGATGAACATGTCTGAAATCGTTCGAAGACTTCCGGAACTTTCAGTTCCAGAACTCCTTCTCATAATCCTCAGGCAGGTCGTCAAGGCTCATCATTTTGTCAAGCTTGTTCTTAGCTGCATTATCCTTTTCCTCAGAGATGTCGGATCTATCCTCTGTTATAACCTCTGTTTCCTGTTCTGCCACAGTAGCTTCATGTGAGTGGATCACCGTTGTATTTTCGGTATCCATCACGATTTCTTCCTGGATCTCAGGTTTGAGGATAATGGGTTCTTCCTTTTGGATGACTGGTTCTGGTCTTACAGGCTCGCTTTTGGCAATGATGTCTGGCTGCCTGTCTTCCCTTTCAACGATCTTTTCCGGAGCTGAAACCGGGGTTGGTGCTGGCTTGTACCCAAGGCGCATACGGGTCTCTTCGGCATAGTTGTCGAACACTACATCTGACATGTTGCCTTGCTTGTGAGTTGAACGGTATCCTATGGTACAGTTCTCCTCTCCTGTCCTCCAATCAACATGGAAGAGGTGGCATTCCTTTCCCTTGCATTGTAATCCATTGTCCAGTGGGCATCTTTCGGGTAAAACCATGTTAAACCACTCCGGGTTGTTTTCTTTTTAAAGCTTTTTCAGGAAATCTGCAATAAGAGGTGCGACACTGATATGACTCTGTGCTTTCTCCAGTGTGTCGGTGGCAATGACCTCATGGACACCTGCATTGTAAAGCCTCAGGACACCGTTCTTGGTGAGTACCGGGTGAACGCATGCGATGTAGACGTCCTTTGCACCCTGGCTGCGTAACAGTTTGATGGACTCTGCCATGGTACCACCGGTTGCGATCATGTCGTCAATGAGTATGATCTCCCTGCCGGTCACATCGATGTTCTTTGTCTTGATGGTGACAGTGTCCCCGGAAAGCCTTGTCTTCTCGAGATAGTCGTACTCGATACCAACATCTGCAGAGGCACTCTCTGCAAGTGCGATGGCTCCGGCGTCAGGGGATATGATCAGCGGGTTATCCAGGTTGAGTGACCTGATGTAGTTACCCAGAAGATGGGATGCATCAAGGTCGAAGGAATCTGCACTGAAGTGCTCAAGGATGCTCTTCTCATGAATATTGATGGTGATGACCCTGTCCGCTTTGATAGTGCGGGCAATGGCGCGTGCACTGATGGCCTCTCCGGATTTGAAGATCTTGTCCTGTCTTGCGTAGCCCATGTAAGGTATGACCACGGTGATGGTGGGTGCATCCTCACATGCGTCTATCAGCTGTAAAAGTGAAACAAGGTCTGAGTCAGTTGGTGTGCTCTGGATGATGGTAACATCATCGGTTATGTCTTCAATTACTCTTGTGTAAACCTCTCCATCGGGGAATCGGTTGAACTCGCAAAGGGATGGCTCCATATCTAGTTCTCTTGCAACACGTGAAGCGAGCAATTGTGATGCAGGTCCTGCTATGATTTTCAAAGAATTACCTCTCCAATGTAATTTTTATTAGTGATCAACTGTTATGAACAATAATTCCTCTCTATTACATTGAACCATTAAAAGTCATTGGTTTGTCAGTTGTTCCTTAACTTTCTTTACAACATGAATATCTTTGATAGCAGTGGAAGGATAATTTCCAGTGTCATCCTTCTCGGCGGATTTAACCATGTCCCATATCGTAAGCAGTGCCACGGAAACTCCTGTAAGGGCCTCCATCTCAACCCCTGTCTTTCCCACAGACCTGACCTCTACACTGGCAGTCACGTCAGTATCCCCTACTTCGAACTCCACATCCACCGAAGTGATCGGTATCTGGTGGCACATGGGTATCATCTCAGGTACCCTTTTGACCGCTAATATGGCAGCGGTCCTTGCAGTTGCAAGGACATTTCCCTTTTTGACGTTCCCGCCTCTGATACTTTCGATGGTGGGTCCTGTAAGGCTTATACTTCCGGAAGCTGTAGCACGCCTGCTCACAATATCCTTGTTACTGATATCGACCATGTACGCACGGTCATCCTTTATGTGACTGAATTCCTGCATCTGATAATTCTCTCCGCTTAGTCGATACGCACCTGTTTTCTCTGCTCGTAGTCCTCGACAGTGTCTGCGACCTTTGACAGAAGGTCTCTGGCCTCGGCAATGGAGAGCTTCACGATCTCTTCATCCTCGCCATGGCTGACAACTATGCGTACCCTGTTCCTTTCAATATCTACTACTATATTTCTGCTTGTATCCATTTTAACCACTCCCTTTATTTCATCACATCTGTGATCCGGTCTATAACATCGGTTGCAAGAAGCCCGTAACCCCTGTCCTCAAAGGCCAGGTCCCCTGCTGCACCATTGATGAATGCTGCACAACATGCCGCCTCCACTGGCGAGGCTATTGCAAAAAGTGCTCCTGTGATCCCTGCAAGTACATCCCCGGTACCTCCAACCGTCATGCCGGGATTACCTGTGACATTGATAGCAACCCTTTCCCCATTGCTGATGGTATCTTCTTTTCCCTTTAGGAGTACGGTCAGGTGATTACTGCTGGCAAACGCCTTCACATCATCGGCACTTTCTCCTCCAAGTGCTCTGAACTCTCTGGAATGTGGTGTTATTATCATCTCTGTTCCTTCAGGGATAGGCAGTTCTATGCCGTAGAGTCCGTCGGCATCCACTACCACTTTCTTACAGAGGGGTATCATCTATGACACTGCTTTCTTGGTTCTTTCATCCCTTCCAAGTCCCATTCCGATCACAACCACATCATGTGATCCAATAAGTTCGGTGATCGTCTCCATGTCCTCTTCGCAGAGGGCATCCGATGAAAGCGGTCTTACTATTATGTTAGGTGAATATGCTGCGATCGTCCCTGCAACACTGACAGGGGCAGCGACTGTGACAATGTCCGCACCGGTGCGTAATGCTGCCATGGCCGCCAGTGCCGGTGCACCCGAGTACGGTCCTCCGCCTATGATCAGTATCCTTCCTGACTGTCCTTTATGGCTGTCCGCGAATCGTCTTTGAAGTACCTTCAGGTCGCCGGAGCCAACATACTTTTCAGCATTTGAACACACGCCGATGTTCACGACCTTTACTTCGGAAGTATATTTGGCGGCAAGTGGAGTGGTAAGCCCGGTCTTCATCTCGTGAAAAGTGAGGGTAATATCCGCTTTCACCGCTTTGTCAATATCCCCGCCGTCGGGATCGAACCCGGATGGTACATCAACAGCAATTACAGGCTTGCCTGAACCATTTATCAGGTCTATGATCGTGGATTCGGGTTCCCTCAGTTTTCCACTGATCCCGGTCCCAAGCAGGGCATCTATGATAATGTCGGAGTCGTCGATCCATTCTTTATCCTTAAGTTGCGATGCATCGGTGACCTCGATCAGTCCTTCTATGGTACAATGTCCAAGGAGGTCGAAGTTGTGTTTTGCATCATCGGTCCTTATCCGGGATGCCTGACCCACAAGTGCGATGTATACCTTTATATCCGGATCTGATGAGAGGTGTCTTGCAGCAACGAAGGCATCTCCTCCGTTGTTTCCCCGTCCTGCAATGAAGATCGCTTTGCCGGTTCCGATACGTTCCTTTACTTCACGTGCAATGGCAGCTCCTGCGTTCTCCATCAGTTGCAGTCCTTTGAGACCCAGGTATTCGCAGTTCGCATCGATCGCCAGCATTCGCGAAGATGTTATCGACTTCATGTTCCCTCAGTTATCCATTTGTTTGCATTATATTTAGATGTATCAATAATGTTGTATGTTGCTGTTGGATGCTATGGCTGGCATTTTGATCTTGATCTTTAATCGCCTTTTGTCTCACCGAAAGAACCTTAATACTGGATAAAGAATTATAGCTTATCAGGAGGTATTGTAATACCCGCTTTAAAAGAAACGGATCCTCAGGTCAGGAAATGGTTGAACCCAACCTATATGATACTTGGAAGTGGAAGTATTGGCTTTGCGGTTGCAAAGGAGCTTCGTGAGCTTGACAAGGACCTGATAATCGTTGACAGGGATAAACAAAAGGTAGAAACGCTGCGTGAAGAGGCATATGAGGCCTTTGAAGGCGATATCTCAGATCCAGAGATATTCCAGCACATAAACCTGAAAGAACTTACCGGCATACTTGTCCTGAGTTCTGATAATGAAGCTAATAAAAAGGCCCTTGGGAACATCTCACAGCTGGAGCTGGATGATGTTTATTGTGTTGCAAGGGCATCTGATGCCATAAGTCTGCAGGAGATGGACGGGCTTGGTGCGGATCTTGTTGTTATGCCTTCAAGGCTTGTTGCAAGATCGGTGGCAAGGTCCCTCGGACGTGCCGAGTCCCTGCGTCGCGGGAACAAGCTTTCCCAATGGTTCAAAGGAATTTCCGGCAAGGACCTTGCTATTGTGGTGCATGACAACCCGGATCCGGATGCAATTGCCAGTGCTCTTGCACTGCAGAAGATCGCGGATTCTTTTGATGTAAGGTCATCGATCCTGTACCATGGCGAGATAGGCCATCAGGAGAACAAGGCATTCGTAAACCTCCTTGGTATTGATCTTAACAGGATGGAAGAGCACGATATCTCTGAGTTCGATGATATCGCAATGGTGGACTGTGCTGTACCAGCTGCTAATAATATGCTTTCTCCCGGTACACATCTGGGTATTGTTCTCGATCATCATCCTCTGGGAGAGGCTGAGATTGATGCTGATTTTGTAGATATCCGTCCGAACGTCGGAGCATCTGCCACAATACTTACCAAGTACCTACAGGAGCTTAATATCGAGATCGAGAGTGAACTGGCAACGGCTCTGCTTTATGGTATCAGGACAGATACCCTTGATTTCAGGAGAAATACTGACTCCGCAGATCTTTCAGCTGCAGCATTCCTTTATCCTCTGGCTGACCATGAGATCCTTGACCAGCTCGAGAGACCTTCCATGTCCATCGAGACACTTGACATCCTCGGTGAGGCTATCATCAACCGTCAGGTCATAGGCAGCTACCTGCTGACCAATGTCGGTGTGGTCCGTGACCGTGATACACTTCCTCAGGCAGCCGATTATCTGCTCAACCTCGAAGGTGTTTCAACATCCATTGTGTTCGGAGTTTCCGAGGACAGGATCTTCCTTTCAGGCAGAAGCAATGACATCAGGGTCAATCTCGGTGAAGTGCTTAAGAGAGCATTCGGAGATGAGGCCGCAGGTGGTCATTCCAATGCTGCAGGGGCCCAGATCCCGCTTGGTGTGTTCAGTGACATAAAGGACCGTCAGACGCTTCTCAGGCTTGTTAACGAAGCAGTTGTCAAGAAGTTCCTCAATGCAATAGGTGTTGACGAGACGGTCGAATAAGTTTACTAATACAGTATGAAAGAAACTCTATGACAGACCATTTTTCAGAATACCGGCAGTCCCTTATCAGGGACCTTCAGGAAGAACTTGAAGCTGCCGGTTCTATTTCTATTGAAGATATCGCCTCGCAGATACGTGAGGTCGGGTTTTCATGCAGGATGTGTGGAAACTGTTGTAAAAGGTCCGGCGGAGATAATCGTGTTTTCCTGACATCTGCAGATCTGGAATTGCTGAAAAGTTGTCCTGCATGTCCGGAAGACGCTGCAGTTCCAATGGTCCCGGATGAAATGGATATGCATTCTTCAGCCTCTGTTCTTGAACATCTCCATGAGTTCGACATCGATCCGGAAGGAAGGCTGCACACTTTTGGATGGATGCTCAAAAAGAAAGGTAGCGGTGATTGTTTCTTTATCAGGGAGGACGGCAGCAACCGCTGTGGTATCTATGCCCGCAGGTCAATGATCTGCAGGACATATCCTTTCTATATCGGGAATGGTAAATTGCAGACCTCCGAATGCGAGGGTCTTGGCGATGAGATCTCTTTTGAGGATTCGCTTGTTCTTGCAAGGGACCTTGTTGACAGGTATGTCACGGAGATAAAAGATACGATACTTATCTATGAGAACTTCGAGGAAACGGGATATTCTCCTGATTCGGTGGATGCTTTAAGGAAGGGTCTTACAGATGGGGTTCTCACCTTTGTTGTGCATGATTGTACTGGAATGTCCATCTTTTCACTTAAATTATATAAGTGAGCATGTTCATCGATTGTTTTATTTATAAGGTATGCCTTAATTGCAGTGATTACCATGGCCAATAGTAATGATCATCCAATGACGATCTCAGAGAAGATCTTCTCCAAAGCTTCAGGAAAAACGGTAAAAGCAGGAGAGTTTGTACTTGCGAACATCGATCGTGCAATGACCCACGATATCACCGGACCACTTGCAATAGACGGTTTCTACGATATCATGCGTGACAAGGAAGAGAAAAAGGTCTGGGACCCAAGCAAGATCGTGATCGTTTTTGACCATCAGGTTCCTGCAGATTCCCTCAATGCATCTGCAAACCATATCAAGCTCAGGCAGTTTGCAAAGGAGCAGGACATACTGAACTACGACGTTTATGAAGGTGTCTGCCACCAGGTCATGCCTGAGATGGGACACGTTCGTCCAGGTGACCTTATCGTGGGTTCTGACTCCCACACATGTGCATACGGTTCCCTTGGTGCTTTCTCCACAGGTGTCGGATCAACTGACATGGCAGCTGTCTTCGCATCAGGAAAGCTCTGGTTCAAGGTTCCTGAGACAATCAGGTTCGAGGCCAATGGCAAGCTTCCAAAACATGTCTATTCCAAAGATCTCATCCTGCACATGATCGGTGATGTCGGAGCAGAGGGTGCCAGGTACATGGCAGCTGAGTATGCAGGTTCCACCATCGAGGGACTTCCTATCTCTGAACGTATGACAATTTCCAACATGGCTATCGAGATGGGTGGGAAGGCAGGTATCATTGAGCCTGACAAGACCACAGAGGCATACCTCCAGGAGCGTATTCCTGACTATAAGCTGGATACATACTGGAAGTCCGATGAGGATGCTGAGTATGCAGAGTTCCATGACTACGATGTATCTGATCTTGAGCCACAGGTCGCATGTCCTCACAATGTTGACAACGTGAAGCCTGTATCCGAAGTTGAGGGGACAAAGGTCGACCAGGTCTTCGTCGGTTCCTGTACCAACGGACGTTTCGAGGATATTAAGATCGTTGCCGAAATGATGGGCGATGAACCGGTTGCAAAGGGTGTCCGCCTGCTTATCATTCCTGCATCAAGGACAGAATATATGAAGGTACTTCGTGCAGGATATGTGGAGCAGTTCATGGAGGCAGGTGCAATTGTAGAGTCACCATGCTGTGGTCCATGTATGGGTGGATCCTTCGGTCTGCTCGGTGATGGAGAGGTAGGTCTTGCCACATCAAACCGTAACTTCAAGGGACGTGAAGGCAGTCCGGAATCATTCGTATATCTCAGTTCACCTGCAACCGCTGCAGCATCTGCACTTACAGGTGAGATCACTGATCCAAGAAAGATCTGAGAGTCTCTCTCAGTTCTCTTTTTTTTATGCGGTGACCAAAACAGATATATTTGAATATTGATTACTAAATCAGGACGTTGGATTATAAACCAACAAAGATTCCGTCATATTTTGTAGGATTACAAGCCAACGTCACATTACTTCTAATTCCTAACGGCATTATTTTCTTCAAAAAAAGAAGCTGGTCCGTTATTTCTGGAACAGCTGTTTTATTATATCCCTTGCACTGAGAATTCCTATAGGCCTATAGGAAGCACCTACGGTTTCTTCCGACATAACGATAAGTCTGTGTACTTTTTTTGCCGCCATCAGTTCTGCAGCATCATGAACGGTAGCCGAGGGGTTGATCGTTTCGACTGAATCGGACATAATGTCTTCAACGGAAGCTATTTCCCAGTTCTTGTCCTTCATCTTGCGCAGGATATCCACATCAGATATGACGCCAAAGGTCTCACCGTTATCCTCTATGGCCACTATGGCAGAAACACTGTTGTCAGCCATTGCCTTTGCTATTTCAACAGCATTTGATTCCATTGGTACTGTTACTACTCCCCTTGTCATAACGTCTTTGACCTGCATGTTTTCTGCTATCAATTCCATTCCTCCCTTTTATCTCCAAAATATTCAGTATTTGACGCTCGATACCTGCAGAATTTACTGCTACAATATTTATTTGAAGAATTTGCTATAAATAGGCATCGGGTAATTGAAATCCTTTTTAAAGGAGTAGTACAATAGCTAAGTAATCCTAATCTCATGGCTTGTGAAATATTTCATGAGCACACTCACAATTAAAGTATATTTCACAATGGAGTTTTCCCAATGACCGATGCAGATATGTCTGTCCTGAACGAAGTGTTCGATGTTATAATTGATCGCAAGAACAACCCTGTAGAGGGCTCATACGTTTGTTCTCTTCTTGACCACAGAAAAGGTATCAATAAGATACTTGAAAAGGTCGGTGAGGAAGCTACGGAAACCATTCTTGCTGTCAAGGACAATGATAAAGAAGAGATCATCTACGAGACCTCAGACCTTCTGTTCCACCTTCTTGTAATGTTGGCGGCAACAGGGGTAAGCCTTGAGGATATCTCAGAAGAAATGAAAAAAAGAAGGCATTAAGGTCATATCAGTATATGACCAGTTCATGCAATACATCTGTTTTTGATATCATTCCGGTTGGAACGCCTTCCACTGTGACGATAAGCCTGCCGATGTTGTGATCATCGAACATTTTCACAGCATCGCTAAGGGATGCATTGCCGTCAATGGTGATGACGTTCTTTGTCATGATGTCCTTTACTTTCAGGTTGATCTTGCCACTTGCAAGGGTTTCTCCGATATCCATGAAAGTTGCTATTCCCACGATCCTTCCATGTTCCTCTACAGGGGCACCATGGATCTTGTTTGTGATAAATATGCGTGCAGCTTCCTGAATGGTTGCATTTGCATCAACAGAAACAGTGTCTTTCTTTATGTAATGCTTAATGGATTTCTTTGGCAGGGATACCATTTCGGTTATCTTGAAAAGTAACAGGTTCTCAGTGTCGTCACGTCCGACCACTTCTCCTCTTACTATCAGGCGGTTTACCGGTGTGGGTCCTACCTGTACAAGGTCTCCTCCTGTGAATTCCTTGATATTTCCAAGGACCTTCAGTCTGCCATTGCACATTTCGGGATGTCTGACCGTTGTAAAACTGATCTCTGCAACAGTAGCTCCTTTGACAACGTCCTCATTTCTGTATAATGGAACTTCAGCTTCCTTTTCCATGCTCGTAACACTCAGTGCTTCATAAGCTGCACCTGTGGCTCTGTATCCGCCTTTCGGACCTGGCACACCTTCTACGAGGCCCAGCATTTTCAGGGATTGCATCTGGTTCCTTACGGTACCCGGGTTCCTGTCTATAAGCTCAGCGATCTCTTCGCCTTTTACTGCTGAATCCTTCTGACGCTGAAGGTTGATCAATTCGATAATTATCTCTTTTTGAATAGGTGTAAGTTCCATGAGATCACCGTTTTCTTCTCATGAAATTAACTCAAAAGAAGTATATATACATGTTGTAGGATTTCAAACGGATGATAATGAAAAATCTCTCCCAAGGAACAAAAATATATAGCTTATGTGAGTTTGAGCCTGATTATAAAGGTAAATATTATGATATTTGAGAAGATCCACACTGTCCCGACCTCGGATGAGCTTATAGACAAAGCATTTCGAAGAGCCACGCGTGCAAAAGCAGGCAAGACTATAAGGGACAACGACAGTGCCATGAGGGCGCATGAATCAATGGTCATGACCTCGGGTAACATCCTGTCAGACAACCTTTCCAACATTGTCAGGCGTTTCCCGAACTTTGATGACCTTCCTGATTTCTATTATGAGCTTACTGACATAGTTGTTGGTGTTGATGATCTTCGTCAGGCCCTTGGCGGGGTCGACTGGGCAAGCCAAAAGCTCCATGAGATCTCCAGGGAATACGTTGGAAAGATCCGTAAGAGCAGGGACCCCGTTGCAACAAGAAAAGAGGCATTCGGACGTATGGCTTCGGTCATGTCAACTGTAAGCAAACATCTTGTTTTCCTCAACGATGCCCGCAATCTTTTAAGAAAACTTCCTGATGTGCGCGATGAACCTACCATTGTCGTGGCAGGTTACCCCAATGTCGGGAAATCCAGTTTCGTTTCAATGGTCACCGGTGCAAGACCGGAAGTTGCATCCTATCCTTTCACCACCAAAGGTGTCCTCATCGGTCACTTTATGAGGGGATATGATCGTTATCAGGTGCTTGACACTCCGGGTCTTCTGGACAGGCCGATGTCCGAGCGCAATGATGTGGAGAGGCAGGCAATAACTGCAATAAAATATCTGGATGCTGTTATGCTCTTTATCCTTGATGCAAGTGAGACCTGTGGGTATGAAATTGCAGAGCAGAAGCGTCTGCTCGATGAAGTTGTCCAGAACTTTGACCTTCCGGTCTATGTCGTGGCAAACAAGGCAGACCATGAAAGGTTCGAGATGCCGGAGTTCGTAGATGTCAGGATGTCCACGGCAACCGGTGAGAACATTGATTCTATTGTAGACAAGCTTGTCGAAATGATCGACGAGAACAAAAAAGAGAAAGAAGAAGATCAGTCTATCTTTGACTGATCAAAGTACATTTTTCATGATCTCAAGTGCCCTGTTGATATCCTCCATGGATGTGGCATAAGAGATCCTTATGTAACCGTCACCGTTCTGTCCAAAGGCGGTTCCCGGAACGACAACTACTCCGTTGGATATCAGTTTTGTAGCAACTTCCACGCTGTTCTCAACCTTCGGGAACATGTAGAATGCACCCTTTGGTGCTTCACATTCCATGCCAAGTTCATTGACACCTTTTACAAGTACGTCCCGGCGCCTCTTGAACTCATCCCGCATCTCAAATACGGAATCCTGTGGTCCGGTGATTGCCGCAAGCGCTGCCTTTTGTGCAATTGAGTTGGCACATGCCTGCACGTACTGGTGAACTTTGAGCATCTGCTCCGTATATTCCTTGTTGGCTGCAGTATAACCTACACGCCATCCGGTCATGGAGTAGGTCTTTGAAACTGCATTGATGGTGATAACATTGTCAGTGAACTGAGCAGGGCTGACGTGTTCTCCTTCATAGATGAAGTACTCATAGACCTCGTCAGAAATGAGAGTTACATTGTGGTCATCTGCAATGTCTGCATAGGCCTTCATGTCGGCCTTTGAAAGTACTCCTCCGGTAGGGTTGCATGGGGAGTTTACGATGATGGCCTTCGTTTTTGGTGTGATCCTCTCGAGAACGTACTCCGGTCTCATGGTCAGGTCTTCGCCCAGTGGGACTCCGACAACTTTTCCTCCCATGAATCCGGTCAGTGCATTGTAGGATACGAATCCGGGGTCTGAGATCATAACTTCATCGCCCGGGTTGACAAGTGCTGCGAGTGCAATTTCGAGTGCTTCGGATGCTCCGGATGTGACAATGATGCCGTCCGGGCTGACCTCAAAATTATTGTCCTGCCTGAACTTGTTGCTCAATGCTTCCCTGAGCTCTGCGATACCTGAACCGTAGGTATATCCTGTAAAGCCCTCATTGATGGCATCGATGGCCGCCTGTCTTATGTGTGCAGGGGTATCAAAATCAGGTTGTCCAAGACCCAGGTTGATGGCATCTGAACCTGCGGCTTCGAACATCTTCCTGATGCCTGATATGTCCACATCGCGGACCCTTTGTGCAAACTCTTTGCCACTCATGGTAAGGCCTCTTTACTCAAGTTTGGCGTGGCGTGATTTCAGGTCGTCCTCTGAAGCTCCGGTAATTGAGATAAGTTCTGCTACCAGTGCATCCAGGAATACAAGTGATGAGATCTCAAAGGATGTTCCCAGTGGCGTGAGGTGTGAGTATTCACCGCGCATATGTCTCTCGAGATATCCTCCGATATCATTCTTTGTTCTTCCCTTGATCTCCATGATGGTATCGGAAAGATGGCCAAGGGTTGAGTCCCTATCTGATGTTACTGTAATAAGTGTTGCACCGATCTCTTTTGTGATCCTGCCAAGGTCTGAAATGGATCTTGTTTCTCCTGATCCTGATATTGCAACTACCACATCGCCTTTGCGGACTGCAGGAGTGGTTGATTCTCCCACCACATATGACCTCAGGCCAAGGTGCATCAGGCGCATTGCAAATGCTTTTCCTACAAGGCCGGAACGACCTGCACCCATTACAAAGATGCTGTCAGCTTCCATAATGTATGTTATCATCTGTCTGATGTCTTCTTTGTCAAGGCTCTTGGCAACACTGTCAAGATGGTGTGCCATAAGTTCAATGGATGAGATCAAATGTTCGCACTCTGTTGAAGATATTATATCTTTCATAAATTGTATTCCTCCTGCATTTCAAGGGCAAGTATCAGCGCTTACCTTACTCTTTGTATATAACCTCTTTTATGTCCCACCCTTCTATCTTCCTGAATTCATCTGATAGTTTGGATATATCAGAATCATCCCCGTTCCAGTAGATATCAAGGATGACGTCATCTGTCTTTAGTTCCTTGATAATGTTCTCTGCCAGATGGAACAATGCTTTGTTGTTATGGAATGGGACATTGAACATGGCACGATATCCATTATCTGCTTTCGCATATGATACCAGTACGTAGCCATTGCTCTCATAATTGGTGATCGAGTCAAAATCACAGACTAGCTCGATCTCGTAAACAGCTGATTTTTCAACTTTTGAAATTGCAATAAGGGTCTGGCCTACTACCAGGTCGGGGGTCTGGCGTCCAAACCAGACCGAGATCTTCCCATAAGTGCAGACCACGTCCACATTGTCACTTCCGATCTCACAGGATGAAAGTGAGTGTAATGTAGTGCCGGATCTGGACCTGTCTTCAAGATTTTCCATTAATGTACCACACGCTTATTTATTTGAAACAAGTGCGCTGATCATGTCTCGATCCTTTTTAAGCGTCTTTAACTTGTTTGCAGGACCAATTACAGTAAGACGGGTACGTACCGGGGTTTTCTTGAACAGTTTTCCGAGGAATGAGCCGTCTGTCTGTGAAGGGTAACTTTCCATCTCAATGCCTGCAAAGTCATCAGGCTGGATCTGTGTCATGGTCATTTCGATAAGAGTTGCTTCTTCCTCAGGAGTAAGCCCTTTCTCAAGAACAAGGATCTTGCCACTTTTTACTTCATCAATGATGAATCTGATCTTCTCAACAGGAGGCATCTTTGCAAGCCTGTCCTCTGAGACAAGGTCCATTTGAATACCCTGCATCGCAATCACCCAAACCTCTTGGCTATCTCATCATAGAATGTGTCTATGTTCTTTCCTTCCAGGGCGGATATTGCTACCATTGGGTGCTGTGGGAATGCATCCCTTATTGTGGATGGAGCTGACTCGGGGAGGTCTACCTTATTGGCAACGATCAGTAATGGCAGGCTTCGTGCTTCCATATTGCCTATGACGGTTACATTGACCTGTGTGTATGGGTCTTCTGTAGCGTCCATCACAAGGATGACTCCGTCCAGGTTCTCCAGCCATTTCACAGCTTCAATTACGCCTTCGGTAGCTTCCTTTGCTCTCCTCTTTGACTCCGCTTCATCCATGCCCAGTTCCATGAACTCATGGAAATCGATCTTGGTTGCAAGTCCCGGGGTATCGATGATGTCCAGGCTGATGGAGCCGCCGTTGGACTTTATTGTCACTCCTTCCCTGCGCCTTGCGCGGCGTGTCTCGTGAGCAATGTGTGATACAGAACCCATTGCATCACCGGTCCAGTCCCTTAATATCCTGTTCGCAAGGGTTGTCTTTCCGGCATTAGGAGGCCCGTAGATTCCTATCCTGGCATTCTTTTTGTTGAACAGCTTTTTGAAAAAGTCTGAAAAATTTTTCCTAAATAATCGTATTACGCCCATTAAATCCCTCTGAATAAGAATGTGACTCGAATCAAATGTATGATGTTTTGATATTACTTATACCTTATAAATAATCGCCTGGATTCCAGTAGGTCCTGCAATCTTCTACTACTCTCTATATTATTATTTGCTCTGGACCATCGCCATTGAAAGATTGATCGCAAATTCTGCAATATTTGCTCCGTATTCTCCTATCCTGTCGATACTGTCTGCCACGGTGCCCAGGGCAACAATGGCTTCCGGGGAGCTAAGGTCAAGAAGTGATGCGTTTAGTTCATTGATCCTTGTTTTCGTACCATCTACCTTTGCAATCACCTGATTGGCAAGATCAGTGTTCTGGTTGTACAATGCATCGATGGCATCTTCTACCATGGCACTTGAGGCTGTACAGGAACTTTCGATATGTTTCATGGTATCTTCCGGAATGGGTATGTCAAGAGATGCTGCGGTCTTTGCTATCTTGAGCGCATGGTCTGCGATACGTTCCAGTGAACTTGCAGAAAGCCGCAGGTCATGGTACTCGTCTATCGTGGTCTCGGAGGTGTCCGGAAGGCGGCTTCCCCGCAGTACCGTCCTGAACTGTTTTGAAATAAGCAGGTAAAGCCTGTCCACTTCGTCATCACGTTCGATGACGTCAAGTGCAAGGTCAAGGTCATGGTCCTTCAGTGCCTGCATTGCATCATTCAGCATTGAATTTGAGATAAGGAACATCCTTCTTACACTTTTCTTGATCGAGACCTCACTGGGGTTCAACAGGTCCTGGATCAGCACGGAGTTTGCGGTCTCTTCGATTATTTCCGGACCGATTAGCTTGTGGCAGAGGCTTCTTATTATCTTCTTCTGGTCAACCTGTATTCGGCTGGCCCGTAGCTCGATCATGTCGGAACCCGAGATGTAGGCTGCTATCAGGAGTCTTACAAGTTCATCTCCAACACAACCGTTCACATCAATTATGTTCTTCTTTTTTTGGGTCTGGGAAGCTCCTTCGGCTGCAATGTTGAGGGTCCCGTCCTGCTGTGGTTGGAGCGTTACCTGTGAACCGGTTGTGATTCCGGCACGTTCGGCCCACTTTTTAGGCAGGGACACGATGTACGTGGAACCGCCGGTCTGCTGTATTTTTCGAGTTTCGATATAAACCACCTGTCTCAAAACCAATTCTATATATCTGTATATAGTAAAAGACGAGTGTATATATAATTAAGGTTCAAAAATAGTTAATTTTGGTGAAGTAGTTTTCAAAAGAATATTATCCGGACAATATGCTCAATATCCGTACTTTCCAATGAGGGGTACAAAAATAACTCCTCCCCATGCCTCGTAGCTGACATTGCCTTTGCTGTCCTTTCTCACAACTACAAGCTGTTGTTCACCATTTCCAACAGGAATTACCATTATTCCTTCTGTTGCCAGCTGGTCAATAAGTGGTCGTGGCACCTCCGGGGCTGCAGAGGTCACACTTATGCGTTCGTAAGGCTCATGTTCCTCCAGTCCGCAGGAACCGTCATCCTGAATGACAGTGACATTCTTGTATCCTGCTTTTTTGAGATTCTCTTCTGCAAAATGAGCCAGTTCGGGTATGCGCTCAACAGTATATATGTGGCCTTTCTCTCCCACAAGCTCTGCCATTACCGCGGCATTGTACCCTGATCCGCTTCCAACTTCCAGTATCTTCATCCCATCGGAGATGTCCAGCAGGTCACACATGATCGCAACCATGTGTGGTGCGGATATGGTCTGGTTATGTCCGATGGGAAGCGGCATGTCCATGTATGCCGTTTCCTGATAATCATCAGGCACAAAAATATGTCTTGGGACGCGCATCATCGCATCAAGGACTTTGTCGCATATCCCGTTGTACTTAAGTGAGTTTATCAGTATCTTCCGTTTCTCTTCGCACTCCATGAAGTCTTAGCCTCTCCCCATCCTTTCTTACGCACTTCGGTAGCGAATATGCGTTTGATATATTTAGCGGGGACCCTGTCTCCTTTACGGGACTGGAATGCTCCCCCCCTTATCTTGATCTTTGTGATCTGGAAATCCTTCCTTTCAGCATTGTATTTCTCGCCTACAATGAATTCGAATTCCCCGGAAACCCTTTTTTCAACAGATGTGGATCCGTTACGGATCTTTATTGATATCTTTGCGGTTACTTCGTCGGTGGCACGTCCCCATATCACATCAACGTTCTCTATCTCTTCCCTCTCAACACGGCGACCGCCTGATTCAAGTGAGGTCACAATGATCGGGTATACCTCATCTGCTTCCTCATCATCCACGATGAGCTCATCGTCGATATATATCATCTCGCCGGCGTCAATGTTTGTACGAAGTGTGAATGAAACGTCATCCTTGCTGACGATAACCTTGGTCTTAACGGGCTTTTTTTCTTCGATGGTTGTGGGGTGTACTGCTCCACATTCGTGGCACTGGACAACAGGGTTCTGCCCTGGTCTTAGAATATCATGTCCCACTGGTTCCTTTGGTGAACACATTGGGCAAACTACGATTATTTCCTCTGTCATGGTCTCTGAGGATATGATTGTTGGAGGTGTGTATAAAGTTAACCATGAGGAAAGATCATTCCATTGAAGCTGCGTGTGCAGCAATGAACTCACGGATAAACTTTGCACCAAGAATAGCGGTCTGGCCACTGTCGTATTCCGGCGTAATCTCCATCACGTCGAAACCTGCTGACATTGGGGCAAGTCCCCTGATAATATCCCGCACCTCTAAAGAGCTGAGACCGAATGGTTCCGGTGTGCCCAGTGCAGGTGCATATGCCGGATCAAGAGCATCCATGTCAAGTGAAAGGTAAATGCTGTCACAGTCAAGGTATTCCTTAATTTCCCCGATAAGTGTATCAGCTCCCTTACTGGTGACCTCTTCCGGTGTGTAATAACAGATGTCGTTGTCCTTTGCAAAATCCCACTCTTCCTTCGGACCGCTTCGTACACCAATGGTCACATAGTTATCGGTGACCTCGTCAAGTATGTGTCTTGAAACGCAGGCATGGTTATACTTCACACCTTCAAACTCGTCGCGAAGGTCAAAATGGGCATCCAACACCACTACTCCAAACTTACCTTGCGCCCTTTTTGCACAGGCTTTGACACATGGAAGGGTCAGTGAGTGCTCCCCTCCCATCATAATGGGGATCTTTCCGTCCTCAGTGATCCCGTCGACATCCAGGGATAGTTCACTGAGCACATCGTCAACAAGGACACTCGCTTCGAAGTTCCCTGCATCGTGTATGGGAAGTTCGGCAAGGTCAATATCAAAAAAAGCGTTATAACTTTCAAAGTTTGCAGAGGCACTCCGCATAGCATCCGGAGCCCATCTGCTCCCGGCACGGAATGAGGATGTACGGTCAAAGGGTACTCCAAATAGGACGTATCCGGCAGATTCATAATCTGCCAGTGCATCCACCATGCCAGGACGGTAGAACATAATATCGTTTGAGCTTATCTGAGGTCGATCTTCATTTTGCCCATTGCGGTGATGTATGTGATGTCTGCACCCTCGACGACCCTGTCCTTGAACTGTTCAGGGATGTTAAGTTCAAGTGTGGAGTAATCTTCCATGTCCATGAGCTGGGCAATGTCGCCTGAGACGGATAATACCTGTGCGGATTTGCGCTCTACAATAGGTACGTATGTCTTAGCAGAAACTGAGCTGATGATGGAACGTTTCTGGCCATCGAAGATACCGATTGCCTCGATCCTTGCCTTTGCGGAACCGTGCTTACCTGGCTTTGATTTTGCAATGCTCTTGATCACACATGGCTCATCATCTACAACTACGTACTTACCTTCTTTAAGTTCTTTAACCTCTACTTGCTGTTTCATTTATGATCCTCCTGTCACTCGTAAAAAAGCGTCAAGTTTTTTATTAACGGATAAATCTGTGGTTATAATTCTGCGTTCTATATATGAACTTAACGAACAAAGTCGTCCAAAACGCATGGATGTTCCAAAAGTATTTAAAATAATGTTCTTAGAACGTTCTTTCGTTCATCTTTTACCCAAAGGCTCCAGCTCTTAAGTTCCATCCCTTCATCCTCATATTATCGAGGTCTCTGCATATCGAGTTTGTCCTTCTGGATGGATCTTTCATTTCTTCAGCAGTTTGTCCTCAAGTTTTTGCCTTCTCTTGTGGTAGCGTAACCATCCTACTCCCAGGTATCCTGATATCCCGATGGCGATCAATACAGCTATGATGATGAGCGGATACGTTGTTTCTACAAGAAGGGGGTTGATGTTCTCCCGCTGTTCATACGTGGGGTACATTATGTCCCGGGGATCATTGCTATGGCCAAGTCCCAGAGCATGTCCAAGTTCATGGGTGACAAGCTGTTCCATATTGGCATCACCGTACTGCTGCCAGGAATAGCCCCTGTAATCCCCTACCTCCATTACGATGTCCGCGCGAACATATCGTCCGTTTGCTACCATGGGTCTGCAAAAACCGGCAACGCCTTTCTCTGCACCAGTAACCTCTTCCATGTTCTCCACCCACATTATGTAAATATCCGCATCGTTAGTGTTGACAAGTTCAAAAACAGGGGTGTAACTCAGTTTCCCGTTCCCGCCGTTCTCCCAGTACTCCATAGCATTGACTACGGTGGCCGGGTATGTAGGGCTATAATGGGGAGGGATGTTCTGTTCATCAATATAAACTGTGATGGGAGAGTGGTCCCATGGTTCTTCCAGGAATTTCGGATATTCCTTTTCACCTAACAGGGCCGATCCCGGGGTAACGATCGCGATTATGAGAAGCGCGGCGATAACTGCTGTTCTGACGTTCATAATATTTCATTCACTGCAGTATTGGTTGGTACATTGGGGTTTATTTTCAAATGATATATCTTTTTTGGAATGAGTTTGGTCCTGGTAAGTAATTGTATATTTTGTACCTGAAGTTCCTTCAATCCGGATACTGCCGTTGATCTGTTCCACAAGTTCGGCTACCAGCTCCAGTCCGAGCGTGTCTTTCCGGGATATATCTTTTACAGGGATCCCGATGCCATCGTCTTCTACGCAAAGGGTAAACTCCCTGTCTGATCGGTGGAATCCAATGTGGATATTTCCTTTCCCGTCCGGGAAAGCATATTTGAAACTGTTCATGATGAGCTCATTCAGTATAAGGCCAAGGTGGGTCGCATCATCAAAGCTCATGAGGATGTCCTCTGATTCGATATTTATATCTATGAACTCAGTCTGGTGCTCGTTCATGTGATACAGGTAATCTACAACATCGTGGACATAATTATGGAAATTGACCTTCCCCATCTCTTTTGAACGGTATATCTCCTCATTGGCCATTGCTATGGAATGTACTCTGTCCCTGCTTTTTTCGAACGCCCGGACAACTTCCGGGTCCGTGAATTTGGAAGACTCGAGGTCAAGCAGGCTTGAAATTATCTGGAGATTGTTCTTGATACGATGGTGTATCTCCTTTTCGTGCATTTCCTCTGCTTTGATAAGTGCTTCTTCTACTCTTTTTCTTTCAGTTATGTCCTCACCTGAGCACAGGACGCCTGTGATCTCGCCTTTTCTTCCACGCAGGGGAGTGTTATGCCACAGGATCTCCCTTTCTTCTCCATCAAGCGTTAGTATTGGTGCTTCGAAACTTTCCAGTCCTTCTGTATTCCCACTGATGAACTGTTGATGTTGGATGATTCCCATCTCCCTGTACCTTTCCGGTACCAGTGTCTCATAGAAGTTCTCCCCGATCAATGAGCCATCGGTGCAGCCAATGATCTCGCATCCTTTCTTGTTCATGAGCTGGATTTTGGCTTCTGTGTCAAACACCGTGAGCATGACTCCGGCTATGTCCAGGTAATTGCGTGCAAGGTTGCGCTCAGATTCGTTCTTCTCATTAAGTTCCTTGATCTTCAGGAGTGATCTTATTCTTGTCTTGAGCTCAAGCTGGTCAACAGGCTTTGTCAGGAAGTCGTCGGCACCGGCCTCAAAGCCTTTTATACGGTCCTTCCTGTTCGACAGGGCTGTAACTATTATTACAGGTATGAATCGGGTTCGCGGGTCATTCTTCAGGAGATTGCATACTTCGTAACCTTCGATATCAGGCATCATCACGTCTGCCAGGACAAGGTCTATGTTCTCTTTCTCAATTATGTCCAGGCCCTCATATCCGTTGTAGGCGGTCATTACCTCGTATTCAGGATACAGGTAGGCCTCCATCAGTTCCAGTATCTTCTGATTATCATCAATGACCAGTATTTTTGGTAATGCGCTTTCTTCCAATTACGGATACCTTCCTGTGTTTCGAGTTATTTCCCGATCGGAAATAACCAGTGTAGTATAATTATGGTATTGTATTTCCTTTAGTTAATGTGTAATATTCCCTACTTCCTCACTTCATATAAATATTCTTAAATGTTATGGTAGTTGTTTTTCTATTACCCTTGTCGTATCTTTTGCAGGATACCTTGAAATATCTTGGTGGGAACTTCAACCTATGCGTAAGGTCATTTTCATTCTGTTATTCTTATGTTGCATACTTTCCCTTTCCGGCTGTATCGGTAACAACGGTGCAATTTCGGAACACACTGTTACGTTTGCAAACGTTACGGAAGTGATAGACGGGGATACCTTTGTCATATCTTCCGGTGAAAAGGTACGTCTTATTGGTGTGGACACTCCTGAAAGAGGGGAGCCGTATTATGAGGAGGCCAGGCAGTACATGGTAGATAATGTTCTTGGCAGGACGGTCGGTCTTGAATCTGATGTCAGTGATACTGACCGGTATGGCCGTCTTCTGAGGTATGTATGGCTTAACGATACCATGGTGAACAATGAGCTGGTGCTTTCGGGACTGGCATATTCAAAGGCCTATGAGCCGGACACCTATTACCAGGAACAACTGGACAGTTCCGAAACCCTCGCAAGGGGGATGGGTGTAGGTCTCTGGTCAGCTTCATCTTCCGGGGAGGACGGGCTGGTCACAATTTCCTATCTTGATGCCGGCAGATATATTGGCCAGGAAGTGAGGGTCGAGGGCACGGTGGTCACCACTTCAAGGAATGATGGTAATGGCATCATTTTCCTTAATTTCCATGATCCTTATGAAGGTTATTTTACCGTGGTAATATGGTCGGATGACTGGGACAGGTTCCCGCAGAGCCCTGAGGTCTATTACTATGGTGAACACGTACTGGTCACCGGAAAGGTGGTCGAATACAAAGGCAGCCCTGAGATAGTTGTACAGGATCCGTCGGAGATCAAGATATTAAGTGATGGTTAATGTCACTTTTTTGAAGGAAAAGAACATAAGATTAATAATTGGTTATGATGAATCATACGAACATGCAAAAGAGCATTGCTGTAGTCTTCGATAGTGCAGGTACGCTGTTGCATATGTATCGCGTGGCAAAGGATATGGCCAGCGGGGAACTTATCACAGGCGTGGAAAGTACTGACCTTGTGGCACAGCGTAAGGGCCGTGCATTGATCGTACTTCATACCGAGCCGGCTGTGATACTCGGTGTTGACCGCAATATGCGTGTCATTGATTTTATTGACGGAAATGACATAGATATTGACATCAGCTGTGCAAGTGTTCCTTTTTCTGTGGAAGAGGCCTATGACATAATTAAGGATAGTGATATCAGGATAGCTGACATTCTCCAGGTCGTCGATGTTGTCAGGGAGCATTGCCCTAAGATCTTCTATGTGGCCGCAGGGATCATTGTTGATAGCAATGACCATTCCGTTCCCTATGTTCTGAGTACCGGGGGTCGCATGTTCCATGATACTAAAGAAACCGTCGATAAGCTTAAAGAGCATGGTGTGACCGTTTTTATCGCATCCGGTGACAGCAGGCGAAATCTTAAGCAGCTTGCGGAGTGCATCGATATCCCTATGGAAAGAGTCTATGATATTGCCACTACCCGTGAAAAGGCACGCATCATCCTTGACCTTAAAGAAATGTATGATAAGGTCCTGATGGTGGGTGACGGCCTGAACGATATCCTTGCTCTAAGGGCGGCAGATATTGGTGTTGTTACTCTTCAGCAGGGCGATGAACGTCCCGAAAAACTCGAAAGGTCTGCGGACTTTGTGATAAGGGATATCAGGGAAGTTCTGGATATTGTCGCGTCTCTCTAAATCTATTTTTGCTGTCTCTGATCGTGTTATTTAATCGTTTGACATTGTTTTTGAATGTTAACGCCGATGCGCCAATGCGTTATGTTTATGTACTGCATTATGTAATGCTGATATATCTAATGGGGACAAATTCTTACTAATGTCTCAGGTACAAAAAGAAAAAATAATTACTGCTACAATGGTTTTGTGTAGATTGTACAAACCTGTTAAGTAGCATTAAACACCATATAATAATAGATACTTATGCGCAGTCAATATCGGAGGAAATCAAATGTCATTGTTCATTGAGGTCAAAGACCTGACTATAGCTTATGATGGTGTTAAGGTTCTGAAAAACATCAATCTTAACATCAATGAAGGTGAAGTCCTTGGAATTCTAGGTCGAAGTGGTGCGGGAAAAACCATCCTTATGCATGCTTTGAGGGGAGCCGAAGAATATGAGAATATCTCCGGTTCTATCATTTACCATCTGGCAAGATGTGAAAAATGCGGCCACATCGATCCTCCAAGCAAGGTAGGCGAAACATGTCGCCACTGTAAAGAAGACTCTATGAAAGCTTTTGATGCGGACTTTGTTGCACTGTCCCTTCATGACCATGAACGCAGAAGCGTTTCCAAGAGGATCGCTATCATGCTACAGCGTACATTTGCACTGTATGGTGATGACCAGGTAGTTGTAAATGTAATGAATTCTCTGACTGAGATCGGTTACAGTGGTAATGATGCTATGTCAAGGGCAATGGAGCTTCTTGAGGATGTCAGGTTATCCCACCGTATGATGCACGTTGCACGTGACCTTAGTGGCGGAGAAAAACAGAGGGTAGTACTTGCAAGACAGCTTGTAAGGAACCCAATGCTGCTTCTTGCTGATGAGCCTACAGGTACACTTGACCCAAGGACTGCAGACGTTGTCCATGATGTTATCGAAAGGGCTGTTAAGGCCTACAACATGACAATGGTCATTACTTCTCACTGGTCAGAGGTTATCGAAGAGCTTGCAGACAAGGCTATCATCCTCGAAGATGGTGCTGTTGTCAAGGAAGGCGATCCTCACGAGGTCGCAGCTGAGTTCATGAAGATGGTGTCTCACATTGAGAAGAACGAGAACGTTGCTCTTGGTGAGCCTATAATCGATGTCAAGAACCTTGTTAAAAAGTATATCTCCGTTACCAGGGGAGTCGTCCATGCTGTCAATGACATATCCTTTGATGTAAAGGAAGGAGAGATATTTGGTATTGCAGGCACCAGTGGTGCAGGAAAGACCACTACCTCAGAGATCCTCATGGGTATTGTTCAGCCTACAAAGGGTGACATCCATGTGCGTGTTGGCGATGAATGGGTCGATATGACCACGCCGGGTCCTGATAACAGGGGTCGTGCCACCAAATATATGGGAATCCTGCATCAGGAGTACGGACTATACACTCACAGAAGCATCATTGATAACCTGACAGAGTCAATAGGAATAGACCTCCCTTACGAACTTGCAGTTCGCAAAGCAGTGAAGACCCTTGTTGCTACCGGATTCAGTGAAGAGAAGGCAAAGGGAATTCTTCCAAAGATGGCTGATGATATCAGTGAGGGTGAGAGGCACAGGGTTGCTCTTGCACAGATTCTCATGAAAGAGCCTACTATCATCGTGATGGACGAACCTACAGGCACAATGGATCCGATCACCAAGATCGAGGTTACCAGGTCCATCCTTAAGGCACGTGATGAGATGGGGGACACATTCGTTATCGTCTCACACGACATGGATTTCCTGCAGGAAGCATGTGATCGCGTTGCATTGATGAGGGATGCCAAGATAGTGGCTGTTGGTGAACCCAATGATGTTCTTTCCCAATTAACTGAAGAAGAACGTTTACTTGTTGCTCAGGAAGCATAACTTTTAAAATCAGCTCCCTCTATTATGTAGTGGAGGCGATAGTCCTGAGCAGTAATATTAATGTTGAGGTCAATGGACATCAGATAGCTTTGCCCCCGGGTTCCACTCTGGGGGATGCTATAAATGAATCGCAAGCTCCCTACAGGGAGGGTACTGCCATAGGTATCCTCAAGAAGGACGAGGGCGGTAAAAGCGGTGCTATTATAGATTATGTTGTGAAGACCTCGAAGGGAGACTTCAGGATAGAACTGGAAGATAACTCATCCTCTGCTGCGATATGGGCAGAGCACTTTAATGAATACGAGGGCATAAGGGTACGGTGGGATTCCAGAGATGCAGTTGCATTCGGCCCTTTTGCAGCGGATATTGTTCCTACTCATTCTTCACTTTCACTGAACAAATATGACGTTGTTCTCGGAGCAGGCGGTCTTGATCCGAACAACACTCACATGATAATTGCCCTTGAGGACCATTCTTCGGAATATGGTACTCCGGAAGACGGTGTTTTCGGGAAGGTCGTAAGTGGTATCAGCATCCTGTCCGAGCTGGGCAGTGGTGACAGTATAGTCAGCATTGAACCGGTCATGGAATGGGAAGAGACCGGCGAGCACATATGTACCACTGATCTGGATACTGTGGTAGAGAACGGTTTCAGGATATTCACATATATTGAGGTTGAGATAGATCCCAGAGCACCGGCCGGCGCAGAACATTTCTTTGCTCTGACACGTCATGGGACCTTTGATGTTGAGTTCGCTTCAAGCTCATTTATTTCTGATCATTCATTGCACGGTGAGATGTGCACATTTGAGAATTTCGATCCAAGGACAAGAGGTTCCGTATGGGTCAGGACTGTGGGGTATGGTTCCGGAAAAATGTTCATTGCCCGCGATGACAGGCCAGCCAGCATAATGCATTCGGTGGTGGGACATGTTTCCCATGGAATTGAACTCGTGCAGATGGCAGAGGCCGAGCAGAAACTGATGGTAAAGACATATCCGGAACCACTCTGGCTTTTGGGTCTTTCCTTAAAGGAAGCGGAAGAGAAGCTTTCAGCTCTTGGTATTGAGCTTGTGAAGAAGGGCTACGCCGAAGATGATGCGGTAATTGTTGAGCAGAACCCCGGAAACACCATCGATGTTCTGAGAGAAGGGAAGGTGGAAGTTACCGGAGTCTCGGATTCAAAGCTTGTGAGAATAAAGCTTTATGATGATCTTGCCCCGAAGACGCTTGATTTCTTCAGGCATGCTATCGACCTCCAGTTCAAGCCGGTGGGCGCATTGCCGATAATGATGACGTATGAGGACACCTACATCTTCAAGGCAGAGAAAGCTGCTGAAAAATACAAGGAGATCTTCCCTGAGAACGTTCCCCAGGGCAAGGTTGAAGGCGGGGAACTTGGTGTTACCAACCAGGCTGCAAAGAGGCACGGTATGGTGGGTGTGAAACTTAATGATGACGACATGTTCGGTCCTACAGGTGAGAAGTTCACAAGTACGAACATCATAGGCAGGATCCTTGAACCTGAAAAACTTAAAGGTATGAAGGACGGCGACGTTATGTATGTTATTGAAGATACGGGAAGTGATCAATGATGGCAGAAACTGAGGATAACATCACAAAGATAGTTGTAATAAGTTCTGACAGCGTCCTTCCAATGGATGCGGCCATGAAGGTCTACGAGTCCGAAGATGCCATAACCATCAAGGAGACCTGTTTCGGGACAATGGTAAATGGCCCCCGGGACGCCGTGGAGAGGGTTGTGGAAACCCTGCGTTCCATGGACCGCAATCATATCTTTGTTAAGGACAGGGGTTTCAAACCAGGTGCTGAAGTCAGATGCCGTGCAGGAAGAGGGGGCGGTCCCAGACCGGGTTTCCATTTCCTGAGGGAAGAAGTGAGCATGCTCCCGATGATCGGCAAAGCACTGGATGATTATGATGCAGGAGTTCCTCTTGAAGAGAAGGAAGCTCCCGGGAAACTGGATGTATCGAAGTTGAAGAAGATCATTAATTCTGAATTATGAGGTGTTATTTTGGCAAAAGTTATCATTTATCCGACAAACAGCCTTATCCTTTCCGACATGGTCGAGAGATTCGGGCATGAGCCTCTTGCTATGATGGAGAAGATACGCGAGAAGATCACTACAGTTGGTGTGGATTCTCCTCCATTGAACATCACTCCGGAGGGACCGAAACACGGTCTTAAATATGCGGCAGTAGAGGTTCCGGCAGGTGTCAGAGGAAGGATGTCGATCATTGGTCCGCTTATCGATCTGGCGGAAGCTGCTATCATTGTCGGCGACGCTTCCATAAGTTTTGGCTGTATGGGATGTGCCCGTACAAATGAGCTTACGAAGTTCCTCATAAGGGAGAAGGATATTCCTATACTTGAGATACAGTACCCTCATACTGAAGAAGAAGGAAAGTCCTTTGTGTACAACATCGCAGAGTTCCTGAAAGCTCTTCCGGAAGGCGGTGATGAAGAATGAGCGATAAAAAGGACAAGGTACAGATAGCACTTGTTTCCTGTGGAAGCGAGTATGCTGGTGTCCAGAAAGAGCTGGAAAATGCTGCAAGCTCCCTTAACGCAGAGCTGGTCTATCCCGAGATGGAAGTCTCTTCACTTGATACAATTGGAATGGAGTTCGGACTGGAAGTTGCAAGTCCTGACCTTAAGCTCATGATGGCAAGGGCAAAGGCAGTTGTTGAAGGTGTTGCAAAGGTCGATGGTGTGTTCGTAACATCATGCTTCCGCTGTGCAGAGGCAGCTATTGTCAGGAACGAGGTTCGAAGGTATATCTTCGAGAACTCAGGTCTCCCTGTTATCAGTTATTCATTTACCGAGCGTACAACAGCAGCTACACTGCTGACACGTCTTGAAGCGCTTACCACCATTGCAAGAAGCAAACACCTCCTTGCAAGGGAACATCAGGTGGGCATTACTGCCGGTATCGACTCCGGTTCCACCACCACCAAAGCGGTTGTCATGAAGGACGACGAGATCATCGGTGAGGGCTGGGTTCCAACCATCAAGGTCCTCGAAAGTGCAGATGAGGCCCTGAACCAGGCATTGGAACAGGCAGGTATGAAGAGGGAGGACCTCCAGGCCATAGGTACCACAGGATACGGTCGTTTCCTGATAGGTGAGCACTTCAATGCTGACCTTATGCAGGAAGAGATCACTGTGAACTCAAAAGGTGCGGTCTATCTTGCAGACAGGCAGCAGGGCAGTGCAACAGTCATCGATATCGGTGGAATGGACAATAAGGCGATCTCAGTACAGGATGGTATTCCCGGAATGTTCACAATGGGTGGTATCTGTGCCGGTGCTTCCGGTCGTTTCCTTGAGATGACCTCCAAGCGTCTTGGTGTCGAGATCACGGAACTCGGTGACCTTGCTGTAAAGGGTATGGGAAAGAATGTGGAAATGAACAGCTATTGTATCGTTTTCGGTATACAGTCCCTTGTGAACTCCCTTGCTAAAGGTTCGATCCCCGAGGATGTGGCAGCTGCGGCATGTCACAGCGTTGTGGAGCAGATCTTCGAGCAGCAGCTTCAGGAAGTAGAGGTAAAGGAGCCTCTTATCCTTGTGGGTGGTTCATCACTTATCGCCGGTGTCCCAAAGGCACTTGGTGAGCTTTTGAAGATCGATGTTCTTGTGCCTCCACATTCACAGCTCATTGGTGCTGTGGGTGCAGCACTTCTGGCATCCGGTTACGTTAAGGGGTGATCTCCATGGAACCCCTTGAGACATTTATTGTAGAGACCACAGAACCTTCCGAGGCAAAGGCTTACGAAAGCATACTGAAGGATATTATCTCTGAACTTGCTTTTGTAAGGACCATCGGAAGAATAAAAGTGAGGATAAGACCTGAGGAGTCATTGTTCATGATGGCCATGGTCCTTCGTAGTGGTCTACCTCCTATAAAAGCAAAGGAGATCTCTGAAACCGAGCTTGACAGGCCGGGATCGAAGGTCCTGATAACCGTCACTGATGAGAAGACCATCCCGCAGTTCCTGGAAAAACTATGGGAACAGTTTGGCAGGCATAATGTCATACAGCCCCAGAGGAACCTCATTGAGGTTATCTCTGATGACCTGGAGGGAGCCGAAGAATCCATTGGAGATATTGTTGTGGATGATCCGGAAAAATCCCTTCGAGAGAGGCTTGCAGATATGGCAATACGCTCCACTCCTGAGGGTTTTAGGATACGTTATCACTCTCTTGATAATGGCAGGTTCATATTTGTGGCATCCGAGGATACGATGCAACAGGAATGGATAGATGAGGCCGGCGTAATGCTTGAAGACCTGACAGGAGATGAGTAAATGGCAGCAGTACTTGAACCATATATCTATGAAGGCGGTATTCACAAACATAGCCTTATACTTGAACTGCTGGAAGACCTTGGTGGTTATCTTGTCCAGAAGACACCTGCTTCCACAGAAGTTACCCTTGTCATGCTTATTCCAAAGAAGGATGTTCAGCTTGTGGAGGACCTCTGCAAGAAACTGCTTGGAAAACTGACTCCTGCACCCCTGACAGGTACGGAGATCGCAGTGGTGTCCCCGACACTTGCTTCACATCACCTTCCTCATTCAGCATGTGATGTTGCGGAGTACCTGCGTCGAGGAGGTGCGAACACCAACATGATAGGTCTTGCAAGGGGAATGGGCAGAAGGGTCGCCCTTTCTGCAGATTATGAAAGAAAACTTATCAACGAGCATGATGTTGCCGTTTTCTCTTTTGGCACCTTCAAGGACTGTATCATTAACAAGAAGCCCAAGCTCTTTGAGGGCATCGAGATCCCTATAATCGTAAGTGGTGGCCCGGACCTTAAGACAGAGGACGTTCCTGGTGCTGACATGTACGTCGGCGGGATCGGCAGGGTTGCTCACAGGATGAGAAAAGGGCCTGAGCTTGACGCAATGGATGTACTTAATGAGAAGGTCGGTGAGATCATAAACCTGAAAAGGGAAAGTATCTCAAAGGATCCTCTGGTCGTGCTTCCTGCAAGGTTGATGAAAGAAGTACAGGAGCAGGTTCCTGACATCCACAATGTCCTGACCCCTGCACCGATAACACTTCAGCTTGATGGGATGAGAGTAAAGCTTCCTTTTGATGAATATCATGAAGCCATTGGCAATATTGAGTTTGATGAAGGCTTCAGGCTTTCGGATGTTGCGAGCATCACGCCTTCAAAGATGAAGAACTATATTCTGATCAAGATCAAGCGCAGGTCAGAGGTAGGTTCTGCAATTTAATTAATTAGTATATTTGTGAGGGTCACTATGGATATTGAAAAGATCAGGGAGATCGTGGAGAAGGAGCCCGATGAGGCGGTTGAGGAAGTACTGGAAGGCGTAAAGGAAAGGTATGGTGAGGTCCCATATATCCTGAACTTCATGAGAGACATGCCAGACCTTTTGATCCCAAAGGTGATGTATGACAATTCCATCATGAGGGAATTCGAAAGGCTGGACCCGAAGACCATCGAACTGATATGTATCGGCGTTTCCTCGGCCATTCGGTGCGACCACTGCATGAAGATGCACATACGTGTTGCACACAGGCTCGGCCTTACAAAGGAAGAGATTTTCGATGCCGTCCTGATCGGCGGTGCAATGTCCAATGCGTCTGTCCTTGCAGAAGGCACCAGGGCCCTTGACCTTGAGTTCAATGGCACGAAACCTGAATGTGATGAGGATTGTGATGTCTGTAACATCACTAATAATGGCAATGGCTGTAAGGTCAAAAATGAAGACTGATCGCCACTGACAGATCACAAACAAAAAAAAGAGTATCAACAACGAGTGATGTCCGGTTCTGGTATTGGGGTCACTTTTCGTTATTTTTTCTTATTCATTTCTGTTTTTTATTGTTTCCTTTTTATCCAAGGATCGGTGTTCCTGAAAGGAGAGCTCCCGCAATGTATCCCAGGATAACTCCTCCATTGAGGAATGGGAGTCCTGCCTGTGGTTTTCCTTTCATGACGAAGATGGTCAGTGCAAAGAATCCAACAAGTGTTCCTATCATTGCTCCAAGAGCAGGATATGAGATGAAACCGCTGTGTTCTATGAACACGTTTGCAGATACAACAAGGACTGTGGGCATGACTGCATCCCCGAGTCCCATGAAGAACGCATCCCTTTCTCCTTCTGCTTTGAGAGTATCCTTAATGAAAGAATAGTTCAGCTTCTTGGGGATGACGAACAGAATGGGGAGTTTCAGGTCCATGACACCTTCTGCAAGATCGATCATGTGTTTTGTCTTATAGACGGAGATCGCATCGTATATTGCCAGCAGGGACAGAAGCACTATGGCGGGGATTATGCCGAAGGATATTCCGAAGATCGAGCTTGCTGCTGCCGCTACTATAATTCCTGTGATGTCGATGACATACCACTCAGGGTACTTGTAAAGCAGTGCAGTCAGACCTACGGAAAGTGGAACTGCTATTATGTTGCTCATCATTTCATTGAAACCAAGGATGAAGAACAGCGGGTAGAATCCATAATAGACCGTTGCTGCCACTGCAAGGAGTATGGTAAGCTGTATCACCCATTTCATGTTCCTTTTAATGGCCATAAGCAGCAGGAAAGTGAACACGAGGATGAATCCGATATAATAGAGGGAGTTTGCCGTGGATTCCGGGTTCTCCACAGCACGCATTCCAAGGTCCTCCATAGGAGATGCCATAAGAAGTGCTATGGTCTGTATTACCAGTATCAATCCGGCCATTACGAACATTGGTACGTAATCCCTGAATGTGTCTTTTTCAGAACTCACAATAAGTGCTCCCTTTGTATCAAAACTTCTCCGGAAATCTAAATATCTGCACAGTATTTAATAGTATGTAAGAGTTATAATAAGTATCATCAGCAATATATTGCTGTAAGTATTAGTAAATGAGGTAAAATGATGGATACCCGGGACATTGTATTTTCACTCGTTATGATCGTATCGTCCTTTGTTCTTACCTATGAGTGGTTGGGTAGGTTCAAGTATAGTCCGGCAAACTCCCTGATCATATTGTCTGCTATTGTACTGGTGGGTGCACTGGCTGCTATGATCCTTTCTGTGGACATCAGGCTCCGCAAGATCGAAAAGGCACTGGATGAGAAAGAACGTTCTCTTCGCATAAACGTGCAGAGCATTGAAAGTTCAATGGACAAGAAGATGAACGAAGTAATTTCAGTAGTAGATGAGGCAATGGATACCGTGAACAGGAGAACATATCGGTAATCTCCTGCTTTTCTATTATTCTCTTTTCTGCCTTCCTTTTTCTATCTATGTTCCTGTTCTCTCCTTTCGGTATTCTCATCCGATTTCAGCCTGACCAGAAATCGTATCAACCGGGTTTAAAATCGACAGATGCCGTAAAGCATATTAATGTGGTCGTATTATGTTGTCTTTATCAGGTTGAAAGACTTTCATATTATATTCATGAACTGTTACTTTACAGGGGATTGCGTACATGCGCATTAATTTAGAACCGATTGGTATAATCAAGAAAGCTGGGAAATATTCAGAGGTCTTAATATACTCTGAATTTGAGCAGGTTGTCAAGAATCTTGTATCTAAGGTTGGTAAAGGTCCTGTTTGTGGTCAGGAGCTACTCATCGTACATAAGAACGGTAATGGTGACGATGTGCATCAGGTGGAAATTACCAAAACAACAGTTCTCGACCGTGTCGGGAATATCCTTAAGGTTGGCAAGATCAACGCACATGATGATTCTGTAATAGACGTGCGGATCAATGTCAACGAAGATTTTTCAGGAAACAACTGATCTCTTTTTAATTCCAGGGTAACATGGGCACAGATATTGGTGATCTTCTTCAAAAACATACTGTTGAGATAGCTGAGCTTTCAAACAAGGTAGTTGCTATCGATGCCTACAATACACTTTACCAGTTCCTGAGCATAATCAGGCAACGTGACGGCACTCCTTTGAAGGATTCGAGCGGGCAGGTAACATCGCACCTTTCAGGTATCCTCTATCGCTTCACAAACCTCATTGAGAGCGGTGTCAAACCAGTGTTTGTTTTTGACGGAAAGCCTCCCGAGTTCAAATCGGGAACACTTGAGAAGCGGCATGAGATCCGTGAGAATGCCAGTGCAAAATGGGAAGATGCAAAGGCACAGGGTCTGGAGGAGGAGGCATATAAATATGCACAGGCCTCGTCAAAGGTGACGAAAGATATCATAGAGGACTCGATCAGGCTCATTGAGCTGATGGGCATCCCTTATGTGAGAGCTCCTTCCGAGGGAGAGGCACAGGCTGCTTATATGGTGCGTAAAGGGGATGCGGATTATATCGGCTCCCAGGACTACGATTCTCTGCTGTTTGGTGCGCCTTCTGTTATACGGAACCTTACGATAACCGGCAAGAGGAAACTTCCTCGCAAGAACATCTATGTGGACGTTAAGCCTGAGATGATCTCCCTTGAGGAGAGCCTTGAAGAACTTGGTGTTACACGTTCACAGCTTATCGATATTGCTATGTGCATTGGTACTGATTACAATCCCGGCCTTGAGAACATCGGCCCGAAAAGGGCCCTCAAGCTTGTGAAGGAGCACGGCAGTATCGAAATCGTCCTGTCTGAGACCGGAAAGGAGATAGAGGAGCTTGATTCTAAAAAAGAGTTTTTCCTGAACCCGCCGGTGACCGACGATTATGAGCTAAAATGGATCAAACCGGACCGTGCCGGAGTTATTGCTTTCCTTTGCAAAGGCCACGATTTCTCTGAAGACCGGGTCAATAAGGCACTCGACCGCCTTGAAGCTAACATGGGTGGCGGACAGAGTACGCTTGACCAGTGGTTCTGATATAAGAATGGCAGTTTCCTGCCAGTTTTTAATATCCTTATTTTTTGATCAGTGAGTGTCCTGTCATCTCTTCCGGCTGCTCTATTCCCAGGACATTCAGGATGGTTGGTGACACATCCGGGAGGCTGCCTTTTGAAAGTGAGATCCCCTTCTCCTTTGTTACGTACACAAAGCGTACAGGATTGCTTGTATGTGCAGTGTGGACACACCCTTCCGGTGTGCAGTAATCGATCATCTTTTCAGCATTTCCATGGTCTGCCATGATCATGGTCTCTCCGCCTTTTTCCAGCAGGTGCTCGACGATCTTTCCGACACAATCGTCAACGGTTTCCACTGCCTTGATTGCAGCTTCCATTATTCCTGTGTGGCCTACCATGTCCATGTTAGCCAGGTTCAGTACGATCACGTCATAAGCATCGGAATCGATCCTCTTGATCAGTTCCTCGGTGACCTCGTATGCGCTCATCTCAGGTTTGAGGTCATAGGTGGCGACCTTCGGGGAAGGTATCATGCATCTTTCCTCGCCTTCGTTCTGCTTTTCCACTCCGCCGTTGAAGAAGAAGGTCACATGGGCATATTTTTCGGTTTCCGCAATGCGTAACTGCTTGACACCTCCCTTGCTGAGCACTTCTCCCAGTGTGTTCTTAAGTTCCTCAGGAGGGAATGCAATGGGCACAGTGAGCTTCTCGTCATATTCGGTCATACAGACGTAATGGACATCAGGGTGTACCTTGCGTTCGAATCCATCGAAATCATCGTTGACGAATGCGTATGTAAGCTGTCTTGCACGGTCAGGCCTGAAGTTGAAGAAGATCACAGAATCGTTGTCTTTTACAGTGGCAACAGGTTCTCCATTCTCATCGACAATTACCGTAGGTTTGATGAACTCGTCATCCTCGCCTCTTTCATAACCGTCTGATACAGCGGATACGGGATCATCTGCTTTGAACCCGATTCCCTGTGTGAGTGCATCATACGCCAGCTGCGTCCGGTCCCAGCGTTTGTCCCTGTCCATGGCATAATACCTGCCGGAAACGGTCGCTGTCTTTGCACATCCTGTGGATTCGCAGAATTTCACATGCTCTTTCATGTCATCAAGGGCTGCCCTTGGCGGAACATCACGACCGTCGAGGAATGTGTGTATGTATATCCTGTCAAGTCCTTCGTTCTTCGCAAACTCGATCAAGGCACGCATGTGGTTCATGTGGCTGTGGACGCCGCCGTAAGAAAAAAGTCCCATCAAATGCAGGTCTGAACGTTTTTCCTTTGCATTGTTTATGGCTTCCAGCAATACAGGATTCTTAAAGAGATCGCCGTTGGCAATATCCCTGTTGATACGGGTGAGGTCCTGGTAGACAACACGTCCTGCTCCGATGTTGAGGTGTCCTACTTCGGAATTACCCATCTGCCCTTCAGGCAGTCCGACAGCCTCTCCGGAGGCAGTGAGGAGTGTGTCAGGATACTCTTCTACCAGCCTGTCAAGGTTAGCGGTATTGGCCAGAGCGATGGCATTCCCTTTGTCTTCAGGGGAGTATCCCCATCCGTCCAGTATCATCAATAGAAGTGGTCTCTTTGTGAATTTCATGTGGGATAAAATGTCCTGATGATAATTAAATGCACGGATTTTGTGAGGACTTATTCAGCTTCTGCTCAGAAACAAATCCTCGGAAAAAAGAAAAGGAAAGGAAGTAAAAAATAAGAACTGGGGTGCACTTTAGAGTGCGTCCCCGTCTGTCTCACCTGTTCGTATCCGGATGACCCTTTCGACCGGGTATATGAAGATCTTCCCGTCTCCAACTTCGTCGGTTGAAGCGTTCTCCATGATTATATCGACAACTTCATCCACCTTTGCTTCCGGGACCACGATCTCTACCTTGATCTTGGGCAGCAGGTCTACACAATACTCACGTCCTCTCCACTGATGGACCATTCCTCTCTGTTTCCCACGTCCGGTGACATCTGTTATGGTCATACTCTCGAATTTTGCATTCTCCAGTGCAGCCTTAACATCATGTATTTTCGTGGGCCTTATGATGGCTTCTATCTTCTGCATATTATCAGGCCTCCTCTCTGTTTAGTACATACTCGGGGTATGCCCTGATGCCGTGTTCTACTTGATCAAGACCTGCGATCTCATCTCCTGCTGGTACACGGATCCTGACTATCAGATCGATCATTTTGAACACAATATAGGAGATCCCGAATCCCCATATGATGCTCAGGACCATGCCTACGAACTGAATAACGAATTGTCCGTAGCCTCCGTAGATCAGTCCGACACCTTCTGCTGCATATGCTGCATCGGAAAGGATGCCGTTGCCCATTCCTATTGAGAATATTCCTACTGCCAACAGTCCCCAGCTACCTGCGTAACCGTGTACTGCAATTGCACCCACAGGGTCGTCCAGCTTCAGTATATTCTCATTGAACATCACACCTTTGTAGACTACAATACCTCCTACAAGTCCTATTACCAGTGCTGCCCAGTTGCTGACCGAGCCGCATGGTGCTGTGATGGCCACAAGACCTGCAAGAAGGCCGTTCGCAGTAAGTGAGGGGTCCGGTTTGCCGTTCTTGATCCATGTGATCATCATCACGGTCACTGCACCGGCAGCTGCTGATATGAATGTGTTTGCGATCACGAGGTTCATGTATGCATCATTACCGTCAAGTGTACTTCCTCCGTTGAAACCTATCCATCCGACTGCCAGGATAAGGGTGCCGAGGAATGCGAATGTAAGGTTGTGGCCCGGAATAGCTACCGGTTTTCCATTCCTGAACTTACCGATCCTGGCACCTACAAGCATAACTCCCGCAAGAGCTGCATATCCTCCAATTGAGTGTACAACTCCTGATCCTGCAAAGTCGTGGAATCCCACTCCGACGATCTTTACGATCGGGCTTTCAGCACCTGAGAGAAGGGCTTTGTCAGCACCGCTCCAGACCCAGTGTCCGTATACGGGGTAAATAAATGCTACAAGTACGATGGTGTATAGCAGGTAAGCTTTCAGGTCAGTTCTCTCTGCCATTGCTCCTGATACAATGGTTGCTCCGGTTGCTGCGAAGACCATCTGGAACCACCAGCTGTTCCAGAGTGCGTTGTCAGCTCCTTTGAGGAAGAACTGGTCGATGCCTATCAGACCTGCTGCATCGGCGCCATACATGATACCCCATCCCACTGCCCAGTATACCAGAATGCCAAGACAGATGGTCATGAAATTCTTCATTAGGATATTGGCAGTGTTCTTGGACCGTGTAAGCCCGACCTCTACCAATGAGAATCCTGCATGCATCAGGAACACTATTGCTCCTGCAACCAGCAGCCAGACAAATGTAAGTGCTGCTTCCAGATCAGCAATTGCCTGCGTGTTTTCATCCACGGTTGCAGCGGATGCAGTTAATGTAGTTGCTGTAAATATGACGAAAAGTGCCAGCAATATCCAGCAGGCACGGTTCATCTATACTTTTCTTGAATTATCCATTTGTTGTAACTCCTGTACCTTCGATCCAATTAGGCACACGGAATCTTACTGTAGACTTCATCTTATTTAAAATAAACTAATTTTTAGGGCTTGCCCATAAAGTCCCCTACATTGTGGTCAACTACCTTACTTTATAGTCAAATAACCTACTTTGTGGTCAAATCGCATGTCGGCAAGCTATTTCCGCCCATTTGCATAGCCAAAATCATAGCTTTAATTTTAAAATATAGAATGTTACAATTTCGTAAAGGTTGCCGCAACTCAAAAAGTAGTGGATTAAATGTTTAGAAGATTCTTGCAAAACTATATAGTATTCGGTTTGACCGAAAAATACCGTTTTTGTCCGAAAAAACGTGTAGTTGGACAAAAATGTGTTGAACTATCAGAGATGTTTTTCAAGTAGACCTATCTAAGATGATTAGTCAACTCCCACCGCTTCTACTGTGATTAGAGTCATATTTCCAGTATAATCTTCATAATATAGCTTTATCTCGACCATTGTATATCGGTGTGGTATTTCTACATTATATGTTCCCATGGTTTTGTTATCCACAGTGACATTAAACGCAAACTCGCCTTTTGATAGTGGCAACCTCAATCCCAAGGGTCTTTTTCGAACAATTTCACTATTGGATTCTAGTTTATAAGTTTCTGACATTATGGATGTATTATGTGAATCTGATACATCAATGACCACATTATGGTCATAAACATCATGGTTCTCGACTACAAAAAAAGGAGCTGGAGGTCCAGCGACTATATGTGGTATGAGCAGAGGGGATGCAATTAACAAATACACCAAACACTAAATGGCTACGAGAATTATTATTTTGCCTGTTGTTTTGATCTTCTCACCTTCTTCTTTAGACACCCATATGAAAATATGTTACATAATATTAAAAATAATTAGTATGTGGGCAATTAAATGTTAAATTGGAATATGGGCTTGCCCATAAAGTCCCCTACATTGTGGGCAAATACCCTACTTTATAGTCAAGTAGCCTACTTTGTAGTCAAATCACGTGCCAGCAAATCATTTCCTATTCTCGAATGAACAAAAATCATAAATTTGATTGTAATATTTGAGATTAAGACTTCATTGATGTGTCGCAACTAAAAAATGATAAACCAACGAATTTTTTGAAATGGGAGTTTTTAAATAAAAATAAACGAACAAAATAGGAACAAGATTATGCATGTGCATACTCTTGATTTTCCTGTTGGCCTTGTTGCAGATAGAGTAGGTTTATCTCAGAACCCAAAAAACAGTTATTTTGAACTGTTTCTCCTACACAAATACGCAACTAAAAACACCACGATTATTAATATTAAACCAGGATATGGAACTTTCTGAGAGGGGGTATCAATTATATTATTTTCTAAATCAGTGATATGAATGTCATCTTTACCATTAGAATCCACAGTATTATTGTCTAAGGTATTGTTTACACTGAAATTTCCAATGTATATCCCATAACCTGCATTTTTTGAAACAATGTTATCAATCAAAATGTTACCAATTGAACCTCCCCATGCAAAAATAGCGTCATAATCAATCTCGGATCCTTTTTCCCATATATGGATCCCATCTCCATTGTTTGAATTTACATTATTATTAGAAAGAATTGTGTTGTCACAATCTTTCAAAGCTATTCCATGATTTGAATTATTCATGATGGTATTATTATTCAAAACATTGTAGTTTGAAATCAACAAAAAGACACCGTCTGTTCCACTAAAGGAGATATTATTCTTTTCTATGGTATTATTATCTGAAAAATCAAGACATATCCCCTCATTTTTGTTTGACTTCAAGCTATTGTTATACAATAAAATGTTAGTAGCAAATGAGATTTCTATTCCGTGTCTGCCATTGTTTCTCTCAACGACATTGCTGCTAATGGTGTTATTATTACAATCAATTACCATAACGCCTATAAAATTGTTCGATGCAACATTACTTGTTATGTTGTTGTGACTTCCACGTACATTGATACCGACTCCATTTTCTAATGCAAGGTTGTTTTTTATTATGTTGTTATTACCCCCACATAAAATTCCACTATCGCTGAACAAAATACTGTTATTAAAAACAATATTGTTGCTGCTAGATGTTGTTAATAGGATACCTCTTCTGTTTCCTGATAGCGAATTATTGTTAATGTTGCACCATTCAACCCCACATAGACAAATCCCTAATCGATGGATGCCTTGTTTCCATAATTCCCCCGTAATTTCGAATCCCTCGATAGTTACATTGTTTGAAGTAACATTGAACACGTGCTTGGTTTGATCCGCAGCCTGAACAACGGTATCATTTGGATTTCCAGACAGAGATGTTATTGTTAGTTCTTTATTCACATCTACATTTTCAATATAGATTCCAGGATAAACAAGAACTGTATCACCATTGTTTGCAGCGTCAATTGCTGCCTGTATGGTAGTATAATTTGCACTCCCACTATCGTCAACATTAATCGTATCTGCCGCAGCACTACCTGAGACCATAGTTAAAAAACCAATTGCCATTACAATGTAAAAAATGTGATGTGATTTCACTTGCATCTATAACAACTCCCCAACATTGACAATATATTTTAGTTGGAAGTATATGAATACATCGGACAAATATGTTAACTGTGTGGATATAGATGTTGAACCAATAGCGCATTTGCTTAAAAAAATGTAGAATATAAGAGTGGGAGCTAACCGACCTTTGTCAACTGGATGTGATCCTGGTTTGGTCATATCTATGGGAAAACATCAACAACTTTGCATCTATTTGAATCATTTTTCGGACAAAATGAATAGTTCAATCCATAAACTGTTGCCGCACATATGACAGAGAGAATTTATAGTCAAAATTTGACTTTATGGTCAAAAAAATCAGAAGCTACAATTTTTCTTCAAATTTTTATATAAATACGGATGCTGTGTTCCTTGTCAAAAAAGCTTGAATTTTGTCCAATTTTTAAAAAATCAAAGGCATTGGACGTTGCTGATTTCTTGAGTTTATGGTCAAACGTACTACTTTGTGGTCAAGAGGACTTTATGGGCAAGCCCTAATTTTTACTTTTAGAACTAATTTTTTTATTATTTGATCATTGGTTTGAATTAGCAAGGTTTTTATTTGATTTTCGCCATCATCAGGCTCACTGTGTCATTATGTATCACAATATTCAAATGAGAGCGAGGACAGGATATTTCTATATGTATGGTATATAGCAAGAGCCAAACTTGCAAGTGGAGTTGCAAATATATACGGGAGCATTGTTCTTCCGGAAGTAAAGTCGTACTATTTCAATAACACAAATGCTGGAATCGACAAGATCGGGGTTTTCATGGGCTCCCAGCAATCAACGGATGATCAAAATGAGTTACAAGGTAGGAATTATGGGCGCCACCGGTGCGGTGGGCAGGGAAATCATCGAAGTACTTCATGACAGGAAGTTCCCAATGGAAAGTCTGAGACTTTTTGCATCAGAGAGAAGCGCAGGCAAGACGATCGAGACGCCCTCTGGTGTGATAACCATTGAAAATGCGGATCATACAGATTATTCAGAGCTTGACATCGCATTCTTTGCTATCAGCGGTGGCTGGAGTAAGGCGAACGCCAAAAAGGCAACAGATGCAGGCTGCTATGTGGTCGACAACAGCAGTGCGTTCAGGTATGATGATGAAGTGCCACTGGTGGTTCCTGAGATCAATACCGATGCCATCGGTGAGTCAAAGCTCATCGCAAATCCTAACTGCACAACCGCAATTGCAGCAATTCCCCTGTACAACCTGCACAGGGAGTATGGTCTGAAAAAGGTCATTATCAGCACCTATCAGGCTACCAGTGGAGCTGGCGCTGCAGGAATGAGCGAACTGACAGAGGAGACAAAGAATTACTTGGATGGCAAGGAAGTAAAGAATGAGGTGTTTGCTCACCCAATTGCTTTTAACACCATTCCTCACATCGACAGTTTCCAGGACAACGATTACACCCGTGAGGAAATGAAGGTCGTCTGGGAGACCAGGAAGATCTTCAGTGAACCTGATATGGCAATCAGCTGTACCTGTGTAAGGATCCCCACAATGAGGGTCCACGGTGAAAGCATCGTGATAGAAACCGAAAAGCCGATCTCTCCGGAGGATGCAAAGAAGCTTCTGGGCGAGACCGAGGGCATTGAACTGAAGGATGACATTGAGAACAATGTCTACCCTATGCCGCTGACTGCCACCAAGAAGTACGACGTTGAGGTCGGCAGGATCAGGCAGAACCTCGTGTTCGGTGATCACGGTCTTGAGTTCTTCGTTTGCGGTGACCAGATTCTCAAGGGCGCTGCCCTGAACGCTGTCCAGATCGCTGAAAAGCTCTGATCAGGGGGCAAATGAAACAGTTTTAACAAAGGAAAAGAAGTTCATTGAACTTTCTTTTTTCTTTTCTTCTTTAATATTGCCAATTTTCTGATTGTGGGATCCTCATTTTTTGAGGCATAATCTTTTTTAGAAGTTCCTTCGTATTCCTGTTCATGAATATCAGGGACATCGACTGGAACGAGGTTTGGAAAGAGCAGATGAGGCTCTACAACGAAATTGACGGATCTTCAGAAAAGGTGGATATCTGGGGTACAAAGGAAAGTGCCCGAAGGTATTGGGAGATGTCCCGCAACAAAGGTGCTGCACGGGTGGAGCAGACTCTGAAGGAGATCGAGCTCACGCCGGATTCGCGGGTTCTTGATATTGGTGCAGGTCCCGGGGCACTTGCGATCCCGATATCCGAGCGTGTCAGAGAAGTAGTTGCAGTAGAGCCTTCTGAAGGAATGTTCTCTGTTCTGGAGGAGAACATCGATTCGATGAACATCGACAACATAAGGTGCATACACAAGGGATGGGAAGAGATCGATCTTGAAGAGGTCGGCGACGACTTCGATGTTGTAATTGCTTCCTATTCGCTGAGTGTTCCTGATATCAGGCAGGCATTTGAGAAGATCCAGGCAGTTTCCAGCGGTCATGTCTATGTTTACTGGTTCGCAGGAGAGACTTCCTGGGATGATCAGTACAGTGCAATATGGCCTGCTCTTCACAACCAGGAATATCACAGCTCTCCCAAGTGCAACATCATGTACAATGTTCTCTACGATATGGGCATCTATCCCAACATGAACGTGTTTCCTTTAGAGCGAAGTATGACCTTTTCTTCACTTGAGGATGCTGTGAAACACTACATTCCTCATTACAGGGCATACACTCCTGAAAAACTGCAGATACTGAGGGAATATCTGGAAACGATCCTGCCTCAGAACGAGGATGGTTCTATCCTGCACCTGGGCGAGACCACGCGTGTCAGGATGTGGTGGGACAACAGCAAGAAATGATCCTCTGGATCTCTCTTTTATAGTTCAGGCATTGATTGCTTTGAAGGCGCTGTACTCCTTTGCAAGCATTACAAAGGTCACGAGGAATGAGAGGCCATCGGATATCGGGAATGCTATCCATACTCCGTATAACTGGAAGAACTGTGGCAGTATCAGGACCAGGGGTATGAGGAAAAGTACCTGGCGGCTTATGGATAGGAAAAATGCGGGTCTGGCTTTTCCCAGTGTCTGGTAGATGGATGCTCCTACTATCTGGAACCCCACAAAAGGCACTGCGAGCACCATGATGCGTGTGGCGGATCTGCCTGCATCGATCAACTGCTGATCCGTGGTAAATATACTGAACAACTGGGATGGGAATAGGAACAGCAGCATGAAACCCGCAATTGATATTACGGTGGTAACCTTGATGGCAAGGGCGGTTGAGCTGACGACCCTATCAAAGTTTTTTGCACCGTAATTGAAACCGACGATCGGTTGCAGTCCCTGTACGATTCCTATCATTGGCATGAATGTGAACATGAACAGGCGGTTGACAACACCAAAGACAGCGATCGGTATATCTCCGCCATAGATCGCCAGTGCATTGTTTATTACAATTATCATCAGGCTTCCTGATGCACTCCTTGCAAAGGAGGATGCTCCGATGGATATGGTCTCCATGAATACATCCGGGTGGGGGACGAGGTCGCCTGCATGGAAGTTCAGGCTGCTCATTCCGCTGCTGAAATAATGCGTCAGATAGATGGCACTAACAGCCTGTGATATCACGGTGGCGATAGCAGCCCCTTTTATTCCCATGCCAAGTCCGAAAATGAATATGGGGTCAAGTATGATGTTCAACCCTGCAGAAATGACCATCGTCAGCATGGCAACCTTTGCGTTTCCCTCAGCACGTACGATGTTGTTGACAGTCATTGAGAATGCAAAAACAAGGGTTCCATAAAGGATTATTCTCGTATAGTCATATGCAAAGGGGAGGATCGTCTCAGTAGCGCCGAAGAGTTTCAACAGTGGCACGATGTAAATGCTTCCAAGTACTGTGACAAGTGTGCTTAGTATCAATATTGTGGAGATCGCATTCCCCAGGGCAATATCGGCACGTCTGTAGTCCTTTGCACCAAGACTTCTCGATATTATGGAAGCACTTCCGATACCAATGGTAAGGGCAACTCCCATTATTATCATCTGGATCGGGAATGCTATCGTAATTCCTGCAATCCCCTGAACACTTTCAGGTCCCAGTGCCCTTCCGACAAATATAGTGTCCACAAGATTGTATAGTGCCTGTACTACCATTCCTATGGTTGCAGGCACTGAAAGTTTGAATAGGACCTTTGAGATGCTCTCTTCTCCAAGCATCCGGGCTCTGGCGTTCATTGGTGTTTTCCTCGAAGAATTTTGGTGGTGAGAAAGAAAACACCTTATAAAACAGTTCCGTATTTATCTCTTTTTACTGATGTTGTAGTATCGGTCATCTATCGATATGGGTATTGCTTCGTCAGACCTTGTTTCATTGTAGAGGAAAACAAGTGCCATGGAGGACCATTCAATTTTAATTCTCCTGTTTTTTCCATCTCCCATCTCAATATTGCCGGATCCTATGATCTCCTCTGCAAGATCATTACCAAAAGATCTGGCATTTTCAGGTTCCATGTCGGGGAATTCCTGCATGAATATTCCTGAAATGAACCTGCTTATGCTTTCTCTTGAACATCTTTCTGCCTCCCTGTAACAGGATCTAATGAATATGTTCAGGCCGTTGGTATCAGTCCAGTAATGCGTATCTTTTCCTAAAGATAAGTTCACATTTGTCTTAAGAGTGCCTTCTGGCTCCTATTGCGTATCCATTATCTTTAGTTTCCACATATCTCTCAGGTTGGTATATTCTTCTAAGGGGTTCACTGGATCAATCTGCTGGCAACCATCAGTGTATCTTTCATCAGGTGTGTACATTACAGTGTACTGGTAATTCATATTTCAGCCTCTTGAGTTCCGGGATATTTGTTTCAGGTAAATCTCTCTGAACTCCTCGTTTTTTCTGTTTGTTAGTATTCTCTCCAATTGTTTCATTCGGAGTGTATATACAACCAGTACTTATTTTATGAGGTGTATATATTAGTGATTTGGTATTATTTAGTCCAATGGACAAAGTTAGTCCAATGGTATAATCCTATTTCACTTTAATAATATCATCAAGTGTGCTACTTTTATACTCATGGCTGAAAAAACAGTTATTTCCACAAATCAGTTGAGCTATCCGAAAAACAACAACAAGAGCAGCTTCCTGGAACTGCCTGATATTTCAGGGCTGTGGCCGACACTGCATCTTTTGAATAGTTCCACTCTGGTCTCAGTATCCGGAGCTTTAAGGATCTATCTTGCTTTCCTTCTGCTTCAGATGCAATTCAATATTCTCTCCTGCATAGCAGGTGGTCTTGTTGTGTATGCTGTGTACACCCTGGACCGTGCGCTTGATTCTGAGGAAGATGCTGTTAACAGGTCCGAGCTTAAAGGTGCAAGAACTAAAATAGTACTCTTTGTTTGCTTACTTGCATTTCTGGCAGGTGCATATCTTCTATTCCTTGACGGACTTCTTTTCCTGGCATTTCTTCCTCTTGTTACCGGTTATCTCTACAGTAAAGGGCTTAAGGTCGGTAAATTCCATTTGAAACTTAAAGGTGGCCTTGGTGTCAAGAATCTTGTTGTTGGCATAACATGGGGTGCATTCATTGCCGGTATTGCAGGCTGGTATGCGGAGAGCATCCTGCCGGTGATAGTAGTTTTCCTTTTCTTTGGCATCAAACTTTTCGTAAACTCTTCAGTCTATGATTTCAAAGATATCAAAGGCGATGCTCTTGCAGGTATCAAGACCCTTCCTGTAAGCCTTGGTCCGCAGAGAACTCGCGACCTGCTTTTGGGTATGCATCTTTTCTCTCATTCCCTTCTGGGACTTCTGATACTTTCCGGGACAATCGCTCATGAGCCTATGATTTTGGTCTACAGTTTCATTGCAGGGATGGTATGCATCTACAGGTTCACGGTTCCTACGGAAAATGAGTCGAAGAGCAGGATGCACAAACGCCTCTTTGTTGTGGATGGGGAATCCGGTATGATTGTAGGTCTGAGAGCATTTACAGGGATGTGATCTCCCTGGCCTCTTTCTTATAATGTTCAAAGAGGTCTTTTCCCCAGCTTGAAATTGTATTTCCGGTTCCCATGAGATCTCTCTGTGGGTCGTATGTACCGTTCTTGAAAAAGAGTGAAAGGGAAAAGAAGTCGTCAGTTGTGACGAATGCAACCTTTGCGGATTCGATAAGATATAGTCTTGTATTGTCCGAATCCAGATATGCCTGCATCGTTTCGGTATATTCATTCTTTACTTTTTCAAATACATTCCTGGTTAGTATTAAGGACGTAGGTACATTGTTCTTTGCCAGGTTTGCAAAGAACTCAGGGTATATTGGTATGAAAATTGAGGATACGCCACAGACTTCCTCTGATCTGGCTATGTTGTCAAGAAATTTCTTGTGTGAGTCGTATATGTTCTCAAGGCCTTCCTCGTGTACGATACATTCGCCAAGTTCACTTATCCTTTCCAGGAGATGCTGTGGAATGCCTTCAAGGATATGATCTTTCCAGAAATCCTCGTTCTTCTCTATTGATTCAAGTGTATTGACCAGTGGTTTCAGGTATTTTGCTGCAACTTTTCCAATGGGTGTTATATGATACTCTTTTTCATCCTTACAGATAAGGTTTGCAGCTTCCATTTCTTTCAATCGGGGTGAAATCTCCGGGGAGCTTACGTCGAAATGTTCCCTTATCTGGGATAATGACCGGGGTCCTTCCTCTAAAAGGAACAATAGGTCCTTTCGTTTTTCGGAAAATGTTAGAACACTCAATAGTCCTGTTGATTTCAGTTGCATCAACTCCAAGGTGGAAATGGCATCACTTGTATATATAGTTTGGGCAATCGTATATAAACGATTTGGCGGAGCAGCAACTATATTGCAATGTTAACGCTGTTACCAAATTTGCTTATTACTTCGACTGATACTGAATATTCCAATTTATTTCATAGAGTTGTTATATTTCAACTGAAATACAAATAGCATAGATTGAATGCTTTTAAACTATATGTTATTAAAATGAAATTAATTATATAAAAATAGTGTGGAGAATGCACACTTGAGCATGCATTCTTCTTTTTTTAATGCAGGAAGTGTCTCATTCCTGTGAAGACCATGGAAATGTCCAGGCGATTTGCGGTTGCTATGACTTCTTCATCCCTGATAGATCCGCCTGGTGATATGATGTACTTGATGTTGCTTTCATCTGCATGAACAATGCTGTCGTCGAATGGGAAGAAAGCATCTGATGCCATAACACATTCGGAAAGCACTGATTCCCAGTACTCATCAAAGGACATGTCAGGTTTTTCCCTCTCGTAGATCAGTTCAAGGTTCTCTCTTGCTTTAGTGGTTGCAAGCTTGCGGATGGAATCAACGCGGTTTGGCTGTCCTGCACCCATTGAAAGCATCACGTAGCATCCGTCCTTGTACTCATATGCAAGGGTCACGGAGTTTGACTTCGTGCTCTTACATGCTGCGATACAGAACTCGGATAGTCCGCGCTTCTCTTCAGGGTATGGTGCATCTGTGACACATTCCCATTTCTCATAGAGGCCAACATTTCTCTGCTGTTTCAGCATTCCACCGACAACATACTTGTAGGTGTATTCCGTGTCAAAGCTCTCATTGAATTGTGGAAGCTCAAGCAGACGAAGGTTTGCGCTCTTCTCTTTCAGGTATTCAAGAGCATCGTGCTCGAATCCCGGCGCAAGTATGATCTCAACAAATTTGCCTTTGAGGTACTGTGCGGATTCCATGTCGAACACAGTGTTTGTACAGATTATGCTGCCAAAGGCAGAGATGGGGTCACCGTCCCATGCGTGCTGCAATGCCTCACAAAGTGTGCTGCCTGTTGCAAGTCCGCAGGGGTTGTTGTGCTTGACAATAGCTACGGCAGGGTTCTGATTTCCTACCTCTTTGATGGTCTGGAGTGCATTATCGGCATCAACATAGTTGTTGTATGAGAGCTCCTTTCCATGAAGCTGCTTTGCATTTGAGAGTGAAGGTCCTTCTATTCCTTTCTCTTTATAGTATGTTGCTTCCTGATGCCAGTTCTCACCATAGCGGAGCTTGACGCCATCGGTGAAGTTCATGCGAAGGACATCTTCTCCAAGAAGTGTTTTGCTAAGGTATGTGTCAATGGTGCTGTCGTAGTTTGCAGTGTGGCGGAATGCCTTGACTGCAAGCTTTTCCTTTGTCTGGTCAGAAACAACGCCTGTTGACCTTAGTTCCTTGAGGATGTGTCCGTAATCTTCAGGGTCACATACTACTGTGACAGCAGCATAGTTCTTTGCTGCAGATCTCAGTAAAGTAGGTCCGCCAATGTCGATGTTCTCGATAGCTTCTTCGAGGTTCACTCCATCTTTCGAGACCGTGATCTCGAATGGGTAGAGGTTGACCGCTACCATGTCGATAAGTTCGATGGATTCTTTTTCCGCTTCTCCCATGTGTGAAGCATCTTCTCTCAGGCACAAAAGCCCGCCGTGTATTCTTGGATGCAAGGTCTTCACACGACCTCCCATCATTTCAGGAAAACCGGTCACTTCTGAGACATCGATGGTCTCGATGCCTGCTTCGCGAAGCATTCTGGCAGTTCCGCCGGTAGATATGATCTCTATGTTCAGTTGCTCGAGTCCTCTTGCAAACTCTACGATCCCAGTTTTGTCAGAGACGCTCAGCAGTGCTCTTTTTACCAAAAAATCACCAAGTTAGGTAGTTATATATTATGTATAAATGTTCTGGTCGGCCAGTTCAGGCCATCTGTTCTTTTCATCATCCAAATTTCACAACCGGACAGATATCGATACAAGCGCCACAATGGATGCATGTCTTTCCAATGACTGCTTTGTCATTACTGATGGTGATGCAGTTATTGGGGCATTGTCCCACACAGACGCCACAGCCCATGCATTTCAGGGCACGCCTGATAGACCTTTCCACGTTGGTCATGAACTTGCGTGCACTCTTTTCGTCATTGCCTCTTGCAGTAATTGTTCCCGAGGCGAATATCTGTGCACGGTCATCTTCATTCTGTACTGAGGCCACGCCTTCTATATAGGCAGGCTTCCCGGCAGCACGGAGCTGGCCGGTGGTCTCGATAAGCTCCAGGTCCAGTGCGATCCCGAAACTGCCCTCTGCAGACATTCCGCCTTCACGGCATGGCCTGTATCCGGAGGTTACGGCAAAGTTCAGGTCTCCCTTTACTTTGCTCTTTGGTATGATATTGATCCCTTTTTGTTTTGCCACTTCTGCAATGGCAGGCGGCAGGTTCTGCCATCTCCATAGTCCGTGGTCCACCCATTCCTTTGAGAGTCCCATGCGCTCGGCGTATGCCAGGAGGTAGTCATTAAGCCGTTTTTCCATCTGTGGGTGGGTTTCCTTTAGACGGAACAGGTCTGCCAGTGATGAGGACGGGCACAGCCAGCATCCGATCCTGTCAAAACCTCGCTCATACATCACATTGTATGGCACTCCGGTCTTGAATATGTAGAGCCAGATGTGCATCGCTGTCCAGTCCTGGATCGGTGATGCTCCCACCTGGTTTCCCACCCAGGGGTTCTTCCAGACGCGTTCGCTCTTTGCCCTGGCATCGGACTCGTACTTTCTCTGGCCGATGAAAGTGAGACATCCGTTCTCGTAGTTCTCTTCTATTATCTGCGTGATCGGCCCGAGCTTGCAGACCTTGCAGCACCAGCGGGCTTCAACGGAAGGTGGTCCGAAACTGTCCACGGATTCCCAGAACGCTTCCTTTGCAGCTTTCGTCTTGATGGGTTTGTTGTATAATTTGACTATCTCTTCGACGTTCTCGACGGTTTCCGGGAACTCCAGTCCGGTATCAACGAACATGAGGTCGAAATCTTCCAGGCACTCGCTTGCAAGCTGTAGTACTGCGAGGCTGTCCTTGCCACCTGAATATGAGATAGTTACCGGTTTTTTGACGGTCTCTTTTACGTTCTTGATAAATGAATGAGCTTTTTCTTCAAAACGCTCGAGTATCTTTGAGTTTGCCTCTACGGCGTCGTCCCAGGTCTGGCCGCCTTCCGGAACGTTCAGTTTTTCAGGCTTGCCTTTCCAGCGGGTCTTGACACCGACGCCACGCTTGTGCTCCAGCATATCGCTGCCTTGCATCCTTGCGCGTCCGGCTGCTATGATGTCTCCTTCCGGTGTGAGTACCACGGTCTCATCGGAAACCTGTATTTCCGGGTCAGCATCAACGATACCCGGTGCCAGGACGCTTGCTCCCTTTAATATGAAGCTCACGGCACCGCTGTCCAGTACTACCCATCCTTTCATCTCCTTCAGGTCCTTTCCTTCGAAAAGACGCCTTGCACCGGGTAGTCTTGGCAGGAGTACCCACTCGAGCTTGTCTATCTCAAAACGGATGCTTCCAAGGACTTCCCCGTCCACGATGATCTCTTCCATCCTGTCATCGTATGGTGCTTTGTTCAGCACGACAAGGTGTCCTTCCGGTATAAGGGGTGCATTGAACTGTTTCATTGAAACAGCATTGATATGGTCGATATCATACTGGAATGCCGGGCGTATGTCGCCAGGGGGAGTTACCTCTACCTTTTTTGTGGTTTCGCCACAGCTGCATTTTTTTCCGAGCACAGGCACATTGCAATGGCTGCACCAGTGGAGAAGCAGTTTTCCGAGATAAACAGGTTTTGACATCGTAGAAGGACACTGGAAGAATGCATAAATAGGTTTTGGGTGCAGGTCGCATTTCAAAAGAGCCTGGATGCAAGCGATGATCTTGTGGATGTGCAGAACTGCGTGAAATTACAATAGCTGCAGGCGGGATTCTCTTTCCTTTCAGGCAAGGTCCCATCCTTTATATTATCTATGCGGGTCCTGATCTTCAGGACCTGTCTGCGGTCTTCAGGTCGGATCTTCACCTGGCGGATGTTCCCATGTCTTGCATACTGGACAAAGCCATGGTCCACGCTGTCTCCGTAGTTTTCCTCCAGGAGCATTGCAATGGCTGCAATGTGTATCCTGTCATTTCTCCAGACACCGGAATCAGGGCATTTGCCTGTCCTGATGCTGAGCGGTATCATTTTTTCCCCGTACTGTATAACTGCGGAAGGTATCCCGGTGAGCTTCAGTTTATCGGAGTGGAGTACCGGTTCTGTTCGGTATGGTCTGATCCTCCGTATGACTTCTTCTTTTCCATATTCGCTGATGGCTTCTGAAAGGTTCGTTGCGATCTTTTCGATCTGTTCGGCTACAACGCTCTCAGCAGTTTCAAGCACTTTGTGGGGAAGGTCCCTCAACTCCGTAGAATAGATAAGTTCAAGCTCGCCTTTCACACGTTCCATTTCGATGTTAAGTTCATAACGGATACCTTGGCTTTCATCTGTAGCTCTTTCAATGGCATCCGGGTAGCCAATGGCCAGTTCCTTCAACATCATGTGCTCGAGGTATTCAGGAGTGATCTCTGTTGCAAGCTCATGCTTTCGGTGTGTGTAGTATACCTGTCTGGGACATTTCAGGTAAAGGATAAGTTCCGAAACATTTGCATGCAGTTTGAGATTTATCAAGGGCATGATTTATAGAACATTATCGGCATTTTATAAATACTTGAACAACATAAGGATTTTTATTCGGCAATTGTCGAAAACCCTTTCGCTAAATATATATGCAGATTCCCCCTCTTGTTTAAAGAAGCATGACCGAAGATATGGCCCATGAGAACATCCGTCAGCGTCTGGCTGAAAAGATGGCAGGTGAGATCACATTATCTGAAAAGCCAGGTGAGGCTTTGAAGAAATGGAGATTGAACTTCGATATTGCCCAGACCGATCTTTCAGGTTATCTTGGTGTATCTCCTTCCGTGATCAGTGATTATGAAAGCGGCAGGAGGAAATCCCCTGGTACTCTTATTGTCAGCAAGATCGTAGATGCGCTTCTGGAGATAGATACCTCCAAAGGTGGGCAGAAGATCCATAGCTATGAAGGTATGCTTTACACCGATCCGGGCGCAAAGGCTGTGTATGCCACATATGAGTATACATATCCTATACAGCTTGCAAAGCTTGCTACCCTGATCGAGGCAGATGTTGTGAACAAAGGGGTAGAAAAACCGCTTTACGGTTTCACTGTTGTGGACAGTAAAAAGGCTATTCTTGAACTTTCATCACATGAGTTCCAGAAATTGTATGGCTGGAGTACTGAGCGTGCACTGGTATTCACGAAAGTATCTACCGGAAAGTCTCCTATGGTGGCGATCCGTGTGACGAACCTGAAACCTGGTGCAGTGGTCATTCATGGTATCAGGGGCAATCAGGTCGACCCAATGGCAAGGAAGATGGCAGAGATAGACAGGATACCACTTCTTGCAACGACAATGGATATTGATGAGCTGGTGGATGTCCTGAAGAAGTACAGCCAGTATCATGTGATCGAGTGAAAAACTCTTTTTACAGACAGATCTTGAGAATTATAATACATCAAACAGGTGAATAAAAGAATGAGTGTAGGGATTGTCTCGTATGGTGCTTATATCCCAAAATACAGGATAAAAGTAGAAGATATCGCCCGTGTATGGGGAGATGATGCAGATATTCTCAGTGCAGGACTGATGGTAAATGAAAAATCAGTACCTGACCTGGACGAGGATACTGCTACGATTGCAGTTGAGGCTGCAAGGTCCGCAGTAGCACGAAACAACATAGATCCCAAACGTATCGGAGCCGTATATACCGGTTCTGAAAGCCATCCTTATGCTGTAAAGCCTACCAGTACCATTGTGGCTGAGGCAATTGAGGCAACTCCTGCCATGACAGCAGCTGATTTTGAATTTGCATGTAAGGCAGGTACGGCTGCTATCCAGGCATGTATGGGTCTGGTCTCCAGTGGAATGGTGGATCTCGGAATGGCCATCGGCGCAGATGTTTCCCAGGGAGCACCTGGCGATGCACTGGAATACACTGCAGCAGCAGGTGGTGTCGCCTGCATTATAGGTAACAAGGAATCTGAGATGGTGGCAGTTATTGAGGACACCTACTCATTTACCACTGATACTCCTGATTTCTGGAGGCGTGAAGGTATGCCTTATCCTGAGCACGGCGGAAGGTTCACCGGTGAGCCGGGATATTTCAAGCACGTTAGTGGTGCTGCAAAGGGCCTGATGGAAAAGATGGGTACATCACCTTCAGATTATGATAACGCTGTCTTCCACCAGCCAAACGGCAAGTTCCCTTCAAGGGTCGCCAAGATGCTGGGATTCAGCAAAGAGCAGATCAAACCGGGTCTGGTCGTGCCAAGGCTTGGTAACACTTACTCAGGTTCATGCATGATGGGCATTGCCGCAACACTTGACCAGGCAAAACCAGGTGACAGGATATTCGCAACAGCATTCGGTTCAGGTGCAGGTGGAGATGCATTCAGTCTCAGGGTTACCGACAAGATCGATGAGGTCCGCGATGCAGCACCAACAGTTGAAGGACTGCTGGCAGATCCGATCTACATGGACTATGCAATGTATGCCAAACACAAAGGAAAGATCAGGCTCGCATGAGGGGTGTTGATATGAGAGACGTAGCAATTATTGGTGTAAAGAACTCAAAGTTCGGAGAAATGTGGGACCGCTCCTTCAGGGACATCGTTGTGGAAGCAGGTGTCGGAGCTATTGAGGATTCAGGAGTTAGCGGCGACAGGCTTGATGGCATGTATGTCGGTAACATGAGTGGCGGACAGTTCGTTGAACAGGAGCACATTGGTGCATTGATAGCAGATTATTCAGGTCTGTCACTGGACCTTCATGTTCCTTCAACACGTGTTGAAGCAGCATGTGCCTCAGGCGGACTTGCATTCAGGCAGGCTGTGATGGCAGTTGCCTCAGGGCATGAGGACATTGTGATGGCAGCAGGTGTCGAGAAGATGACCGATGTCTCATCCACAGCAGCTTCTGCAGCTCTTGCAGCAGCGGCAGACCGTGAGTGGGAAGGCATAATGGGTGCAACGTTCCCTGGCCTTTATGCAATGATCGCAAGGATGCACATGCACGAGTATGGCACCACCAGTGAACAAATGGCAGAAGTTGCTGTCAAGAACCACAAGAACGGTTCCATGAACCCCATCGCACAGTACAAGAGCCCAATTACAGTGGACAGCGTACTGAACTCTATCATGGTAGCAGATCCACTGCACATATTCGACTGCTCCCCGATCACAGACGGTGCTTCAGCAGTTGTACTGGCACCTGCGGAGATCGCACACGAGTACACCGACACTCCTATTTACATAAAGGCAACAGCACAGGCAAGCGACACCATTGCACTGCATGACCGTCGTGATATCACAACACTGGATGCATCCGTTGCAGCAGGCAGGCGTGCATTCGAGATGGCAAAGATGACTACCAAAGACATCGACCTTGTAGAGGTCCATGACTGTTTCACCATTGCCGAGATATGTGCTATCGAGGACCTTGGTTTTGCAAAGAAAGGTGAGGGCGGAAAGATGACCGAAGAGGGAGAGACAGCAATCGGAGGTAAGATCGCTGTGAACACTTCCGGTGGTCTGAAGGCATGTGGTCACCCTGTAGGTGCTACCGGTATCAAGCAGGTGGTAGAGGTAACTCAGCAGTTGCGCGGTGAGGCCGGCGGACGTCAGGTCGATGGCGCAGAGGTTGGAATGACCCACAACGTCGGAGGTTCCGGCGCGACCGCAGTTGTACACATTCTAGCGAGGGAGAGGTGATATCGATGTCTGTAGCAAGATTCTGGAGAAAACAGATCAACAGGTACAACCTTGTCGGAACACACTGCAAGACCTGTGATACATACTATTATCCACCACGTAACGTCTGTCCCAAGTGCAGGCGTGACGGGGAGATCGAGTCACACAAGTTCTCCGGTCCCGGAGAGATCGTGACATACACTGTCATCCACACAGCAGCAGAAGGGTTTGAACACCAGGCTCCATATGTTCTTGGAATCATCCAGCTGGACGAGGGGCCAAGGTTCACAAGCCAGGTCGTCTGCAACCCCGAGGATGCACATATTGGTATGAGGGTCAAACCTGTGTTCAGGAAGCTCGGCGAGAGCGGTGACAAGGGTATGATCTACTACGGAACCAAATACGTTCCTGCATAAGATGATAGAGATCGAGATCAAAGTGCGTGCCGACCATGGTCCTGTCCTGGGCAGGATACTGGAAATGGGCGCACTCAAGGTCCGCACTGAAGATCACCTTGATGTGTATTACAATGCACCTCATCGTGATTTTGCTAAGACCGACGAAGCATTGAGATTGCGCAGTGTCAACGGCGGCACGCGCATGACATACAAGGGCAGGAAGCTCGACAGCATCTCCAAGACAAGGGAGGAATTTGAGACTCCTGTGGACGGGACAGCTGCAAAGGGCATTCTTGTCTCCCTTGGTTTTTTTGAATCCGGTATTGTGAAAAAGACACGTGATATCTATAGATACGGAGACATTACCATCTGCCTTGATTCGGTTGATGGTCTTGGAGAGTTCGTTGAAGTGGAAACCGTGGCAGATTCGGATATTGATCTTCACAGGGAACGGTTGTTCGATTTCCTTGAAAATATCGGAATAAAAAAAGAGGATTCCATCAGGACATCCTATCTTGAGATGCTGATGGAGAAGTAAAGGAGATAATTTCTCCTTTTTTGATTTTTAGAGTTTTTGAATATCAGTTATCTTAACAAATGTGATCGGATGATCACATTATGCTGTTTCCGGCACCGGTACCTTTCTCAGGCTGCAACAGGATAGCCTTGCCGTCCTCGTCGGTTCCTGCAAGTACCATGCCGTTGGACTCCACTCCGCAGAGCTTTGCAGGTGCGAGGTTTGCAAGTACAAGTACCTGCCTGCCAGGAAGTTCTTCCGGTGAGTGTGATTCCTTGATACCGGCAACTATCTGGCGTGTTTCTTCTTCGCCAAGGTCGACCTGCAGCTTGAGCAGTTTCTTGGATTTCTTTATCTCCTCAGCGGAAACAATGGTCCCTATTCTCAGGTCAAGTTTTGAAAAGTCGTCGAATGTGATCAGTTCTTTCATCTCCTTAGGTTCTTCTTTTTCTTCCTTGCCACTTTCTTTTGCAATGGCTTCCTTAACTCTTGCAGACGCAATGGCTTCCATCTGCTCGGTCTTCTCATCCTCGATCTTCTCGAAGAGGATGGATGGTTTTTCAAGTGGTGTGCCGGCCTTTACGAGCTCTGTAGCTTCGGCATATCCTGCTTCGTGTACATCGGTTGACATTCCGATCTGTTTCCATGCATCTTCCATTTTTTCCGGCAGGATCGGCTCAAAGAGCAGGCACAGTGCCTTTGCGAGCTGGATGCAGTTCGCAACAACCTCTCCGCATGCATCCTTATCCTCTTTTATGAGCTTCCATGGTTCGTTGGACTGGAAGTAGCTGTTTCCGTATGATGCAAGTGCCATAGCAGCGTCAGCATATTTCTTGAACTCATAGTTCTCCATGGCCTCGTTTGCAGCTTCGATGGTGGAATTGATCTCATCCAGGGTCTCCTGTTTGATGTCGCCTGCAGGGATCTCCTTGAAGTTCTTGTGTGTGAACAGGAGCGTCCTGTAGAGGAAGTTTCCGAAAACACCTACAAGTTCGGTGTTGATCTTGTCCTGGAATACCTCCCATGAGAAGTTCAGTTCCTTGGTGTGGGATGTGTAGCTTGCCAGGTAGTAACGGAGCAGGTCCGGGTGGAATCCGTGGTCAAGGTAGTCCTCTCCTACCCATACCACATATCCGCGGCTCTTTGAGAACGTCTTGTCCTCGATCTTCACCATTCCTGATGCAACAACTGCCCAGGGCTGGGTGTATCCGGCACCTTTGAGCATAGCAGGCCAGAAGATGCAGTGGTGGTATATGATATCTCCGCCGATGAAGTGAACGATGCGGGAATCTTCTTTCCAGAACTTTTCCCAGCTCTCATTATTTGCCTCTGCCCATTCTTCAGTGAATGCGATATATCCGATAGGTGCATCCACCCAAACATAGACCACAAGGTCATCATGACCCGGGAAGCGCACTCCCCATTCAAGGTTCCTTGTGATGCACCAGTCGGTGAGCTCCTGCTTGACCCATCCAAGGGCGTAGTTCCTTGCATTGAGTGTTCCTCCAAGGTTTTCAAGGTGCTCTATAAGATAATCCTTGAACTCGGACAGCTTGAAGAAAAAGTGTTCCTGGCTCCTGTATTCAGCAGGTCCGTTGCATGTTGTGCAGGTCGGGCTCTCAAGTTCTCCCGGCTCAAGATGCTTACCGCATCCCTGGTCACACTCGTCTCCCCTTGCTTCTTCCTTGCAGTGGGGGCATGTTCCTTTCACATACCTGTCAGGAAGGAAGCGGTCGCATGAAGGGCAGTATGCGATCTCGATGGTCTTCGGGAAAACGTAGCCATTCTCGATGAGCTTGTTGACAATATCGGTTGTGCGGTCGTGATTTGTCTGGTCATCGGTCGTGCCGAATGCATCGAACATCACGCCCATCTGCTTGAAGGTCTCATCGAAATGCTTGTGATATATCTTGATAAGCTCTTTTGGGGTTGTGTTCAGCTCTTCCGCGTTGAATACGATAGGTGTTCCGTGAGTGTCGGAACCACATACGAAAGTGACCTCCTGTCCTGTTTTTCGGAGGGATCTTGTGAATATATCCGCAGGGATATATGTACGCAAATGGCCGACGTGTGCCTTTCCATTTGCATATGGCAGTCCGCATGTTACGAGGACCGGTTCATCTGATGGGAATTTGGACATCTTTTATCTCCATTATCATTAGTTTCCTTTTGCATGGCGTGCAATAATAAAATATATTTCGCTTATAGTATCAGTAAGAGAAGCTTTTTGAATGTTCAGGTCAATTTACAATATATCTCAGAGGTATTTAATGACCGATAGTGAAGAACCCGTTAACAGAAAAGATGATACAGAGGAACTTCGGGAAGAGGTTCTGGTAGAATCCACCGAGGAGGTACCGGATCTCGGGGCATTTGAGATGACCCCTGAACCCGAGTATACGGAGATACTGGACAACGTTCATGAGGACGGTGACATGACGGAAAACGTTGTTGTGCCTTCGGATGAGTCTCCGGGAGAAGATATCGAAGCATATAATCCTCCTGTAGAGGTAAGTGAAGGGCCAGTCGGAAAGCCAGATGTAAAGGTCTCCGACAGGGTTCAAGGTACCGGGGAAAGTACACCATCTCCGGCCGTGACAAAAGAACCTCCTGTCACTCCACCAGCTCCAAAGAAGAGTCACAAGTTGCAGTATGCTGCATTGTTCGTTGCTCTGATGCTGATAATCGGTGGAAGTTTTGCGGTCATTTACCTGTCCTTTGGTGGCGAGATCTACACTCACGATGACAGGGTTGCAGTGATCTACGTCCAGGGAACCATGCTTACAGGTAATCTCCCTTCAGGTTTTGGATATGCAACATCCGAGGATATCTGTAACAGCCTGCGTGAAGCGGCAGCCGATGAGAGTGTAAAGGCCATTGTTCTCAGGGTGAACAGCGGAGGCGGATCGCCGGCAGCTGCCGAGGAGATCATCACTGAGATCGAGAATGTGCAGGCTCAGGGTATCCCGGTTGTAGTTTCCATGGGCGATGTGGCTGCAAGTGCCGCATATCATATTTCCGCACCTGCCGACCTTATCCTGGCAAACCCTTCTTCCATAACCGGAAGCATAGGTGTGATCGGGGTCTACACGAACCGTTCGGAGTATTATGATAAGGAAGGAATAGATTTCTACATCTCCAAGTCTGGTGAGTTCAAGGACATGGGCGGCGACTGGAGAGGCCTTACATCTGAGGAGAAGGAGTATGCTGACACTGTAGTTCTGAAGGTATATGACCTGTTCATCACCAGTGTTGCAGAGCACCGTAATATGACGAAGAGCGAGGTGAAGGATATTGCAGATGGCCGTATCTATATTGCTACGGAAGCAAAAGAGATCGGGTTGATCGATGACTTTGGCAATCTGTATGATGCTATCGATGCAGCCGCCGAACTTGGTGGCATCGAAGGTGAACCTGCAGTATATTATATTAATAGACCTTCCCTCTCGAGCATACTTTTCGGCACAGAGGAAACATTTTCAAAAGACACTGTAAAGCAACTGGCAAGTTATTATGAGGAAAGTCCGGTTGGAATGATCGTCGAGTGATCGGTGTTCAATCTTTCTGTTTTTGTTTTGATTAATGTGAAAAAAGGAAAGTGATCTTTTTATTGATCACTTTTATCCCATATGTGAGAGCTCCCATCCGAGATGTTCCTTGATGATGGTGTATGCCATCTGTGGGGGGAATGCTCCTACTTCTGTGATTATCATATCGATGTATTCAGCAGGCGTTATGTCGAATGCAGGGTTCTTTACCTTAACATTTGGAAGCTCTGCAAGGATCTCCTGATCAATGACTTCGTCTGCAGATCTCTCCTCGATGTCGATCATGTCTCCAAGGATGGTGTTCGGACTGAACTTGAAGGTCTCAGCAACACTTAACACATTCTTCCTTGCTTCATGTGCAGCATGTGCAAGCTGTGAGGTCCCGACCTTGTTCACAAGGGCACCATTTACCGTAATGGCATCCGCACCGACTATTACGGTGTCGACCTCCTTCATGCAATACCTGACAGCAGAATCCACTATCAATGTGGTAGGGATTCCGTAGTCGTTCAGTTCCCTTATAGTAATGAATCCCTGTCTCCTTGGGCGTGATTCAGTCGCAATGACCGAGATGTCCTTGCCCTGTTTGAAGGCTGTGGATATAACAGAAAGCGCTGCGTGGGAGTTGCAGTGTGTCATGATGACGTCGCCGTCATGTATCCTTTTGGCACCGATCTTTCCCATCCTTTCAAGAGCTTCTCCTGCCTGCTTCAGGAATACTTCTGCGTTGTGCAGTATCTCTTCCCTTGCTCCTGCAACATCTTCTGAAGTGTGGCGTTTAGTGATCTGAACTGCATTTGGGAGTGATACGGCTGTAGGTCTTGTCTGGATGAGGATATTGGCAGCCTCGTCGACCTTCTTGTTGAAATCCTTTATGTTGGTGACCTTCAGGTCCAGTACATAATCACGAAGTGCAGCAGAAGCGGCTTCAGCTATTCTTCCTGCTCCACGTATTTCCATCGTCCTGATCTTCTCTGCTGTGTCAAGTAATTGCTGCATGACGATATATTTGGAGTTTATGCATTTATATGTATTCGGTTGACCCCTTCCAACCTTAAGTGTATGTAGCTTTCTCTTAATAGGGTCGTTAAGCTTTGATCTGGTGTTATGTGTCATGAAGTGGGCTGGTATGATCTTGCGATATCAGGTTCAAATCCGCCTCACTTATATCGAATCAGTAACAATTCCCAACCATGAATTCGATGATATCGGTCAATCCCGCTACAGGGAAGGTCAATGGTGAGTTTGAGATGCACTCTCCTGAGGAGGTCGACACTATCCTCAAAAAAGCAGGTGATGCATTTCTTGAATGGAGCTCACTTGCTCCTGCAGAGCGGGCAGTTTATCTCGAGGAAGTGGCTGCTGTGCTTCGAAAGGACAAGCAGGAACTTGCAGAGACCATTACAAGGGAAATGGGCAAACCCATAAAACAGGCCCTTCCTGAGGTTGAGAAATGCGCTACCATGTTCGACTATTTTGCAGAGAACATTGAATCCCTAATGGAGCCTGAGGTAGTGGATGATGATCCCTCTGCCCTGATATCATTTGAGCCCATGGGTACCATTCTAGCCATCAAGCCCTGGAACTTCCCGATCTGGCAGGTCCTGAGTGCTGCTTCCCATGTACTTGCAGGCGGCAACACAATGTTGCTGAAACATTCCAGTTATGTTCCTATGTGTGCCCTCAAGATCCAGGATGTCTTTGAGAAGGCAGGAGTTCCGGAAGGTGTGTTCCAGACCCTTCTCGTGGACGGTGCAACGGCATCCTCACTGATCACAAGGCCGGAGATTGCAGCAGTTTCATTCACCGGCAGCCTGCCTTCAGGTCAGAAGGTGGCTGAAGCAGCCGGCAGGAACATGAAGAAATGTGTCCTTGAGCTCGGTGGCAGTGATCCTTTCATCGTACTGGATGATGCAGATCTCGAGGAGGCGGCAAAGGTCGCGGTTGCAGGCCGTTTTATCAACACGGGACAGACCTGTATCTCTTCCAAGCGCTTCATTGTGGCCGAATCAGTTGTGGATGAGTTCACAAACCTCTTTGTGGAGAAGACCCGTGCGCTTAAGCGTGGCGATCCAATAGATCCTGAAACAGACCTTGGGCCGCTGGTAAGTGAGGATCAAGTCTTACTGCTTGAAGAACAGGTACATGAAGCAGTTTCAATGGGTGCAAAAGTGGAACTTGAGGGTGGGATTGTGGAAGGTGAAGGTTACTATTTCTCACCGGTGGTATTGTCAAATGTGACCACAGAAATGGAGGTCATGAAGGAAGAAACATTCGGCCCTATAGCTCCTATCATTTCAGTTAATGATGAGGTAGAGGCTTTAAAGATCGCGAATGCAACTGAGTTCGGGCTGGGTGCAAGTGTCTGGAGCTCCGATGAAGTGAAAGCATCCTCCCTTGCCTGTCAGATCCAGGCCGGTGTTGTTGGTGTGAATGGTTTTTTCAGACCACAGGCTAACATGCCGTTTGGTGGTGTGAAGAAAAGCGGAATCGGAAGAGAACTTTCAAAGTTCGGATTCTATGAATTTATGAACATCAAATCTACAAGAGTTTACTGATGATCCCTGGAAGGTTGTGGTTTCTGCATATTACGGAAGCTTTCCAATGAAGTACTTTAAATGTCCCGAAGGTATTCCTGAAGATCTATGTCATCTGGTCCCAAAACGTTTTGATGCCATAGGGGATGTTGCAGTTGTATCGATCCCTCCTGAGCTGGAGGGTCATAAGGTCCCTGTTGCAGAGTACATCTCCTCAAAAAGAGGTAACATCAGGTCAGTGCTCAACAAGGTGACGAAGCTGGAAGGTGACCACAGGGTTGCAGGGTACGAGCTTCTGCTTGGTGACAGTTCGATAACGACGCATGTGGAATTCGGATTCAGGTACAGGATGGACCTAAATGATGTTTTTTTTAACGGAAGGCTTGCTTTTGAGAGAAAAAGGGTAGCTTCCATGGTTCGTGAGAGTGAGGATGTACTGGTCCCCTTCTGCGGGGTTGGGCCGTTTGCAATTCCCGCTGCAGCAAAGGGCGCAAAGGTCATTGCACTTGAGAAGAACCCTGCAGCCTGCAAGTGGCTGGCTGAGAATATCCGGCTGAACCATGTGGGGGATAATATCGCTCCTGTACTTGCAGATGCATCATGTATCGGAAACCTCCTGAAAACAAAGTTCGACAGGGCGATCATTCCGACACCTTACGGGATGGACCATTTCCTTGAGGGTGTGCTCCCTCTTGTGAAACATGGTGGGAATTTGCATTTTTATACGTTCAAGGCCCGGGAAGATGTCGGAGAAGTTATCGACCACTGTTCGGAAATGGGGCTTGAAGTTACAGGTTATCGAAGGTGCGGAAATGTTGCTCCTGGTATCAGCAGGTGGGTATTGGACATGTTGAAGTTATGATCTTCATGTCCTGCGATATGCAGGCGGTAAAGATTATTAGTTGTGCTATTCTAATTGTTGTGAAAAGTTTGTGAGTTAGGTATTAATTAAAAATGAGGCGTGAAACTAGAAAACAACTCACTATTGGAGCTCTTTGATCATGCAGAAAACAATCGATAAGGAAAATCCTGCCAACATAATCATAATCTGTTCTACTGTCGATATGGCGGGTCAGAACATAAAAGGTCATTTGCTTAATTTACGGGAATGGGATCAACCGGAGGTTCCTTTGCCTCTGGTCGAAGACGTGTCCGAGGTCTATGAAAGTGGAAATTTCCGGATCGTTGAGGTCAAAGAACATCATATTTACCAGGATGGGATCGATAGGAAGTTAAAGGAAGCAGGGTTGCCATGTGATCTCATTGTCTTTGCTTCCAAGCACAGGAGTGCGGATGGAAGGCGTTTGCTTACATCCCATTTCACAGGGAACCCGGGATCTGCTGATTTTGGTGGAAATCCGGGGGAGCTGGCAATGACCGCTCCTTTTGCTTTGCGTTCCATTTTGCTTTCAATGTCTGAAAAGGCAGATGATATCGGGTTCGACGTATCCATGGAATCAACACACCATGGTCCTTCGGACCTGAGCGTTCCTTCGGTGTATGCGGAGATAGGAAGTTCGGAATCCGAATGGGTGAACACTGATGCAGGTGCTATTGTTGCACGTGCCATTCTTGGGGTAAAGCAGGAGGTATGTCCTGTGGTACTTGGGTTTGGTGGCGGGCACTATGCTGCAAGGCAGACGAACCTAATTTTCGGTTCGGATGTGACATTCGGTCACAACTTCCCGGATTACCAGATACAGCATGTGGACGAGGAACTTTTCAGGCAGGCAGTTGAGAAATCCGGTGCTGATCTTGTGTACTGTGACAGGAAGTCCATGTCATCTAAGGACAGGAAGAAGATCAGTGATCTGGCAGAAGCATCAGGTCTTGAGCTGTTGAGGGAAAGTGACATCATGGAGATGAAAGGTCTCCACCTGGGCGATTTCAGGATCTTTCTGGACAAGGTAAGGGAGCATGATCCTTCAGGTCGTGTGAAGTTCTCCGATGGGTTCAGGAAAAGGCTTAATGAGGAGCGATCTGATGAATGGGATCTGGATGATGTGTCCGTCACAACAGTTAAGATGGACCCTCAGCTGATAAAGCTTACAAAATCTGTTGATCTTGCAGCTTTGAAGAAAGTGCTCCAGAGTTCGGATATGGTGTACTTCGAATTGGGGGATGCAACTGTTTCAAATGTGTTCTTTACTTTCTGGAAGCAAGATGCGGAGAGTTTCCTTACTTTTATGCTAAACGAATGCATTAAAATACTAAAAGAACGTTATGATACTGAATACATTTTCGATGAAAATGTATTGTGCATTACGGATGATAGGTTCAACCCCGATCTCGCACGTAAGATGGGAGTTCCTCCCGGTCCCATGTTCGGGAAACTGGCTGGAGGCGAACCAGTTACAGTAGATGGAAGGATCATCGAGCCAGGGATGGTACGTGAGAGGGTCAATAAAAGTTTTGTGCTGAATAACGCAATCTTTTGATTTAATGGTGGTAAATTCTATAGAAATCTAACATGTGTATTGCAGTAGTACTGTATAATACTAATAATACATTTGATCATTTCGCTATAGTGGAGGATAAGTTATGAAATCCATAGTAGAAGAGGCATTGGCACGATCTGCAGAAGAGGGGGATATACGTTCCGTTGCCCCACAACAGAATGACATCAATGCGGAACTCGAAGCAATGTTACGAGATCTGCAGACAAATATCAAGGTCATTGGTTGCGGTGGCGGTGGCTCGAACAGTGCTCAGCGCATGGCACAGGAAGGTATCAAGGGCGCAGAGCTTGTTGCAATAAACACGGATGCACAACATCTTTTGAATGTTTCTACCGAGAGTAAGATCCTTATCGGTAAGAAAAAGACAAGAGGTCTTGGTGCTGGCAGTCTGCCACAGATCGGCGAAGATGCTGCACTTGAAAGCATTGACGAGGTACGTGGGATCGTAGATGGCACTGACATGGTGTTCATTACAGCAGGACTCGGTGGAGGTACCGGTACCGGTTCCGCTCCGGTTGTTGCAGAGGCTGCACGTGATACAGGTGCACTGACGATCGCTGTGGTAACTCTTCCATTCGCTGTTGAAGGTCAGGTAAGGCGCACTAATGCCGAGGCAGGACTTGAAAGGCTCAGGGACGTTGCAGATACTGTTATCGTAGTTCCTAATGACAAACTCCTCGAGGTTGTTCCAAGGTTGCCATTACAGGCTGCTTTCAAGGTATCCGACGAAGTTCTTATGAGGGCTGTGAAAGGTATTACCGAACTTATCACAAAGCCTGGTCTTGTGAACCTTGACTTTGCTGATGTAAGGACCGTCATGCAGAACGGTGGCGTGGCAATGATAGGTCTTGGTGAGGCAGACGGTGAGAACAAGGCTGTGGAATCTGTCCAGAAGGCCCTGAGAAGCCCGCTTCTTGATGTGGATATCTCCGGTGCTACATCTGCTCTTGTGAACGTTGTTGGTGGTCCCGATATGACCATTGCAGAAGCAGAGAGCGTTGTACAGGAAGTCTACAGCAGGATCGATCCTAACGCAAGACTGATCTGGGGTGCCCAGGTTGATCCGGAGCTTGAACACTCCGTACGCACAATGCTTGTTGTGACCGGTGTAAAATCTCCGCAGATCTATGGAAGCGGAAGTTCCCAGAACGTTACCCGAAAATATGGTATCGATTTTGTAAAATGAAAAGGAGTGATCTCCTTCTCTTTTTAATTTGAGATGCCTCAGTTGCAGGGATCGAATCGAAAGGTATTTTATATAGTACGTTATTTAAACGCCGCTACTAATTTATACTATGATCGAGGTGTTGGTATTCCCGATTTGATCACCCCGATCAATCATATACAATATAACTGGTTGTGAGAAGTTTGGCAGATAATATGTTTGAAGCGCCTAAGATTAACCGCAATGTCGGTCAAGTCCTTAAGTCATACCTGAGGGTATTGAAATTGTCCAAAAAGCCTTCGGGAGAAGAGTTCTCCATGATATCCAAGGTCGCTGGCGCTGGTATCCTAGTGATAGGCTTTGTTGGCTTTGTCATCTATATACTGCTGACAGAAGTACCAAAGTGGGTGTAACTTTATGGTTGAAGATGCCGCTATATTTGTTGTTAAGACAACTGCTAATCAAGAGCGCTCAGTTGCCGGAATGCTGGCACAGGTTGCCAGGAAGGACAATCTTGATATCAGGGCAATAATCGCTCCTGATGAACTTAAAGGATATGTACTTCTGGAATCATCTGATTCTGGTGCTGTGGAACAGGCTATACAGACAGTTCCTCATGCAAGGGCTGTTGTTAAAGGTCAGTCCAGTATAGCGGAGATCGAACATTTCCTTACACCAAAACCAACCGTTACCGGTATTGTCGAAGGTGCAATTATCGAAGTAACTTCCGGTCCTTTCAAGGGCGAGAAGGCACGTGTCAAGCGTGTTGACGAAGGCCACGAGGAGATCACGGTCGAGTTGTTCGATGCTGTCGTACCAATACCTATAACTATACGTGGTGATACTGTACGGATACTTAGTAAGGAAGAGGAATGATCCTGATCCGTAACGTATGCTTATATTTATAAACAAAACTTAAATTACAAAATTTAAAAAGGTGAATCTCTAATGGCAAGTGTTGTAGAAGCCTTGGTTCCTGGAGGTAAAGCAAATCCGGGACCTCCACTTGGTCCGGCATTGGGACCTCTTGGTGTAAATATCAAAGATGTGATCGACCAGATCAACGAAAAAACTAAAGATTACAATGGAATGCAGGTTCCTGTTAAGGTAATTGTCGACGATGACAAGAGCATCGAGATCGAAGTGGGAACACCACCAACATCCGCATTGATCCTTAAGGAACTTAACATTGAGAAAGGCTCCGGCGAGTCCGGTACCGTCAATGTTGGCGATCTTAAGATTGCACAGGCTGCAAAGATCGCTCGTATGAAGAAGGATGATATCCTTTCCTATTCCCTCAAGGCTGCAGTGAAAGAGGTCATGGGTACTTGCGTACCAATGGGCGTAACTGTAGAAGGTCTTGATCCAAGGGAATGCCAGAAAGCTGTTGATGAGGGCCAGTTCGACGAAGCTCTTGCAGCAGAAGCATGGTAATTGGACTGATATCTGATATTAAATCCAAATAATTTGGTCGGCCTCTCAGGCTGACCGATAAGTTTAAAATAATTGCTTCATTATTGAAGTGCTCGTAATTGAGATGAAAATCTCCTTACTTTAACCGTAGTAGGCCGCAGCGGCCGCATCGGTTGGCATGCAATGCTGTGTGCCCGCCGGATGCCGGGTTAAGACCCGGTATCTGAACATTTGTTCATTAACTACGGGAGGAATAGAATGGTAGAAGAGACTACATTAAATATGGTAAAAGAGTTGGTCGAAGGATCACCGGAGCGTAAGTTCTCCGAAAGTGTGGATCTGGCAATCAACTTAAAGAACCTCGATATGAGTCAACCAAAGAATCGTGTGGATGAAGAGATCATTCTTCCTAACGGTCTTGGTAAATCCCTGAAGATCGCTGTTTTTGCAAAGGGTGAAGTTGGACTCAACGCTAAAGAAGCTGGTTCAGACTATGTTCTGACCGAAGAGGATATCAAGGAACTTGGCGAGGACAAGTCCAGAGCAAGAAGTCTTGCAAATGAGTGCGATTTCTTCATTTCAGAAGTGCAGTACATGCCTCTGATCGGTAAGACCCTCGGTGCAATTCTCGGTCCTCGTGGAAAGATGCCTGTACCTTTAACACCTGATAAGAACGTAACAGATCTTATCAACAGTACGAAGAACTCAATTCGTATAAGGTCAAAAGACAGACTTACCTTCCACGTATCAGTCGGTCGCAGGGACATGGATGTCGAGAAACTGGCAGAGAACATCGAGACAGTTCTGTACAGGATCGAACAATCACTCGAAAAAGGTAAACATAACCTTAAATCGGTCTATGTTACAACCACGATGGGTAAATCTGTGAGGTTGGTATAATGGCAGAAGTTCACCACAGTGAGCATATTCCTAAATGGAAGAAAGACGAGATTGAGGACATAAAGAACCTCATCGAATCCTATCCATTAGTAGGTGTCGTGGGTATTGGTGGCATTCCTGCAAAGCAGCTTCAGTCAATGAGAAGGAGCCTTAAGGATGTTGCTGTCCTGAAGGTGTCCAGGAACACTCTCATTAAGAGAGCACTTGATGAGTCATCCGATGATATCAAGAAGATGGATGATTTTATCGAGGTTCAGACTGCACTGATATTCACAGAACAGAACCCTTTCAAACTCTTCAAGTTGCTTGAGAAGAGCAAGAGCCCTTCCCCTATCAAAGGCGGAATGGTAACTCCAAATGATATTATTGTGGAAGCAGGCCCAACAAGCTTCCCACCAGGACCTATACTCGGTGACCTGCAGGCTGCAGGCATTCCTGCTGCTATCGACGGCGGCAAGGTTGTGGTCAGGGAGACATCCGCGGTCGCAAAGGCCGGAGAGGCCGTATCCCAGAAGCTCGCAGCCATGCTTACAAGGCTGGAGATCTATCCACTTGAAGTTGGTCTTGATCTAAGAGCAGTTATGGAAGAGGGTTCTATCTTCACTCCTGACGTCCTTGCAATTGACGAGGAGCAGGTCTTCGCAGACTTCGTACAGGCTAGCCAGCAGGCATTCAACCTGTCTGTCAACGCAGTCTATCCAACATCCGAGAACATCAGCACATTGCTTGCAAAGGCAGCTGCAGAATCCAAGAACCTTGGTATCAATGCTGTAGTATTCGAGCCAGATGTCATGGGCTCATTGCTTGGCAAGGCACAGTGCGAGATGCTGTCTGTTGCATCAGTAGCATCCGGTAAGGATGAAGGCGCAGTAGACGATGAGCTGAAAGAGGCACTTGGAGCAGCTGCATCCGCAGCACCAGTTGAATCTGCAGCTGAAGAGGTCGTTGAAGAGAAGGAAGAAGAAAAAGAAGAGGAAGAAGAGGGCGGCATGGCTGCTGGTCTTGGAGCACTCTTTGGATAAACTACTATCAAAAACTAATACTAATAACATAAAAGGTGATTTACAATGGAATACATATACGCAGCACTTTTACTACACAACGCTGAGAAAGACATTACAGAAGAAGCAGTTACTGCAGTACTTACTGCAGCAGGAGTAGACGTTAACGAAGCACGTGCAAAGGCACTCGTCGCAGCACTCGAGGACGTTGACATCGCAGACGCAATGGCAACCGCAGCAGTCGCAGCACCAGCAGCAGCAGCACCTGCAGCAGCAGCTGAGGAAGCAGCTGAGGAAGCACCTGCAGAAGAAGAGAAAGCTGAAGAAGAAGAGAGCGGCATGGCTGGTCTCGGAGCACTCTTCGGATAATTCTTTTCAAAACCGATGCTCGCATTATGCGAGTATCACCAATCTTTTTTTTCTTTGTTTAATTTCAATAACTGTTATTTCAATAACTTGTGTTTTCAACAAGTTTGTACTTTCAACAGTTAATTTTCAGTAGCTTTTCGCTTAAGCTGCTAGCTATTCAAATGATATTATCTCTATGCCGTATCCGGTTGGTCTTCTTACTAAATACTAAAACGAGTGGTTGTGAGAACAGACTCAGTTCTCATCTGTGAGCTCAAAGAAAGGGATCGTCGTAAGTGGTCTCCACTTCTTAAGAAACACCAGCATATGGTATTTCATAAAGATATGCAATGGCATAATTGCCATAATTGAAAGCATTATCAGCAACACTATCTCTATGATGGCAAACGGTGCAAGGGCCAGCCAGATAATGCTCTGTTGGAGTATTTCAGAAAGGATAAAGTAGATTATCCCATCGATGAGCAGGAAGAGCAAACCTGGTATCAGTATTATGGTGAGTGCAAGTATGCCGAAAGCAACTCCACCACCTGCCCACAACAAAAATCTTCCTGCCCAGTATCCTATAATTTGTTTCCAGTCCTGCCTGAAAGTTGCAACTACTTTTTCCAGTGCCTCGATTATTCCCACTTGATCATACATTGCGATAGGGATGCACAGATATATGAAAGAGTAAATGATGGAACTGAAAATAGATATCATCAATATGATTGCAATAAGACTTAATCCTCCGGCTATCAACATCGGCCAGAAATTGCCGGATGGATCATTTATTATCTGCAGGATCATTGGTAATGCTGCCATGGCAAATATGGCAAAGAATCCAATTGCCAGTACAAGACGCATTACAAAGAGGTTCAAACCCATTCTCATATACTTTCTAGTGTACTCTCGCAACCTCACCTCATTTTTTGTAACGGATTCTACAAGGACGAAGTCCATTACTGATGAGATATACCAGAAAATGAGGACCAATAGTATTATGGATCCTATGATCGCAATTATGATCGGAAGATCTTGCATGGATGTGATCGGGTCAAGGAATCGGTTTCCGTTTGCCGGATCAAAAAAAGGAAGTTGTGGTAATTCCCTGGTTTGGTAATCGGATGTTGAACCGTTGTATCCGGAACTTCCCCCGCCACCTGCCAGGGCGACGATGATGGCAAGTTTGAACCATTTCATCAGGTTGAATGGTTCCAGCAGGCATTTCCTTGTTCTTTTGAAGGATTCACCCACTGCATCTGCAACAAACCAGGTCATGTAAAAAACTAGATTATATTTATATAAAAAGGTGACCGGTATGGTCACTCCTTTCTGACCTTTACTCCCGTACGCTTCTTAAATCCGGTCTTTCCTTTTGGTTTCCTGGATTCGCCAGAACTTTTGAATCCTTTACGGTCATTTGATCTTTCAGTTTTCCCGGACCTCTCACGTCTGTCCCGTCTTTTCTGGCCTTCACCTTTTTCGGACTTCTTTGATTCTCCGCGACCTTCACCTTTCTTGAAGTTGCCACGGCCACCAGACTTCTTCCCACCTCTCTTGAAGCTGTTCTTGTCATGGCGTTTGTTCTTTTCGTCCTTTATAACGACTCTCTCGACCTCAGGTACATCTTCCTTTGTGATCGTGAATTTCCGGTGATGTCTCACTAACTTTCCGAAAGCATCTGCTTCCCTGTCTGTGACAACATTAATGACCTTTCCTTCCCTGCCGGCCCTTGCAGTCCTGCCTATCCTGTGAACATATTCATTCACATCTTCAGGGATATCATAGTTGTAGACGTGTGATACGTAAGGAATATCCAGGCCACGTGCAGCAACATCTGTGCAGACAAGTGCATGTGCTTCACTGGAGTGGAACTTGCTGAGTGTGCTCTTCCTCTTTGCCTGTGTGTGACCGCCGTGTATGGCAATAGCATCAACACCGTTCTTACGCAGGTTCTTCTGGACGAAGTCCACATTGCTTCTTGTGTTACAGAATACCATTACCAGTCCTGATTTCTCACTTTTCAGGAGGTGAACAAGAAGTGAGAACTTGATGGGCTTTGGTACATCATAATAGGTCTGTTCAAGCTTGCTGGAGTCCACATGAGCCTTTGCAAAGACCTTCTGTGGATCGTTCATGTACTTGCGTGAAAGGTATTTTATATCCTTTGAAACGGTTGCTGAGAACAGAAGTGTCTGCCTGTCATCCGGGCATTCCAGTACGATCTCTTCCACATCATCGATGAATCCCATGTCAAGCATCCTGTCCGCTTCATCAAGAACAAGCATTTCCACGTTGTCCAGATCGATGGTTCCTCTTCCTATATGGTCCAGCAGTCTTCCGGGGGTTGCAACAACAATATCTGCCCTTTCCAGCTTTTTGACCTGTGGTCCAATTGCAACTCCGCCGTAAACGGATGCAATTTTAAGTTTCTTATGACGTGAGAATTCTTTCAGTGAGTTATGAACCTGCTCGGCAAGTTCCCTTGTAGGTGTCAGTACCAGAGCCCCGATACCGTGTCCTCTTTCGATCTTTTGGATGATGCCGCATCCAAAAGCAAGCGTTTTACCGGATCCGGTAGCAGCTCCTCCGATGATGTCCTTTCCTTCCAGGATAAGCGGGATAGCCATTTCCTGAATCTCAGTGGGAGCCTCAAAACATTTTTCTTCGATTGATCTCAGGATCGCGTCTTCGATCCCCAAGTTTTTAAATGATTCCATGGTGATTACCTGTTAATTATATCTAATTCTTAAAAGAAGAAGAGCGCCTTGTCTCTCTTTCTTGGCAAATCCCCACCGGAAATCTTGTCAGAAATCATTTTTTATGTTAAATTATGATGGGAATTTAGGCTTTTTAGTTTCAGATGCCCTCTCATACATCTTTCTACTTATAAACATTGTCCTATGTGAGGTATATGAAAATTTTTTATTTTTCCCTTCCAAAAAGATAGTGTGGGACGAAATGACTGGTAAGGGGGTGGGGTTGCAGGGCGAATGTCGGAAAAATGCCAAGTTTTATCAATAACGATAAAAGATATAGACCACCTTAAAAGAGCATTCTATCAAAGAGATTACCATGTCAAAATTTTCTCCCGTCATCGCAGCACGTGCGGTCTGGCAGATGAGAGTCCGAAAGAGGCCTTTTGTTCTCTCACATGCGGTCAATTCCAGATGTAACATGAGCTGTAGCTTTTGTGAATACTGGAAGGAGCAGGGCGAGGAGATGGGTCTTGATGAAATTTTCAGGATGCTTGATGATGCCAGCTCTTTTGGTATCGGTGTTTATAATGCCTGGACCGTTGAACCTCTTCTTCGGGAGGACCTGCCACAGATCCTTGCTTATGCAAAAAGTAAGGGTATGATAACTTCCCTGATTACCAACGGAAAATTGCTGAAAGAGAGAGTTAACGATTTCGGTGACCTTGATTATCTCTCTGTTTCCGTGGACGGGACTAAAAGCTACAGGGAGATCCGGGGCATGGATTTTGAGGTCCTTCTTGATGCGATAATGACCGTTAAGGACAAACTGAAGAATCCTCTGCTTATGAACTGTGTGATCAGCGGAAAGAATCTCGATGACATCGAAGAGCTCATTCAGCTGGCACGAGATATCGATGTGAAGATATCCTTTGAACCGCTGTATGAGTTCAGCGGGATCAGGGAGAATGTATGGGAAAGCATGGGCATTCGTGACGTGGACAAATATCACAGTACCATCGATCGGATCATTGAGATGAAAAAGGAAGGTTATCCTGTCATAAATTCGTTTACATATCTTGAAATGATCCGGGAGCTGAAAAAAGGCTATAACTGCCATGTCAACAACCTGATCCTGGATGTGACTGCAGATGGTTCCATTGAGCATTGCCGTGTTCACAGGGAGAAGATGGGTAATGTAAAGGATGGTATCATCAATGTGTGGAATGTTTCAAAGGACAGGCAAAAGGCACTGGCAAAGAATTGTGAGGGGTGCTTTTTCTTTGGCTATGTTGAGAACAGCCTGATGTATGACCTGAACCTTGAGGTCATGCAGCATTATGAGTGGATGTGATCTCACTTCATTTGATCATTATCCGGAACTATCAGTTAATCCATTGGTTTTAACTTCGATTATTATGTGTAAGGATATTTTCCCGGATTTCTTTTGAAAGAGCTTATATATTAAAGCAAATATGTCCTTATTGCCTTTTAATAGGTGAATCTTTAGTTTGTTAATTAGTTAGTTAGTTTGTATCAATGTTTCAGGAATAACATTTGGATAAATAAAAAATTATTATTTTGAGGTTTAGTTATGGATGGTTATCAATTATTTATGGCAATGCTTGCAGTCTACCTTTGTGGATTGATCGGCATTGGCTGGTACTTTACAAAAAGACAAAAGACAGTAACCGATTTCTGGCTTGCCGGTCGTAAGATCGGTACGATAGGGGTCGGATTTTCCTCGGCAGCTTCATGGCTGACCGCTGGTGGAATATTAGCCGTGATAGGATTCTTCATGCTACTTGGAATGGGCTCCATATGGGGTTTCGTAGCACCGAACATTCTTGCACTGCTTATAATCGCTATATTCGTGAAGAGGATCAAACACCTTCCTGCTATCACACAGGCAGAGCTGCTTGAGCAGAGGTACAGTTCCGCTATCCGTGCTCCTGTGGGAATTATCATCACTATCGTAATGATCCTTTTCGCAGTTGCTGATATTAAGGGATTCGCTCTTGTGCTGCAGATATTCTACGGCCTTGATCCGATATATGCAGCTCTGATAGTTGCCCTTGCGGTATCCGTGTATGTTACCCTTGGTGGTCTGCATGCCGTTGTCTGGACCGATGTGATCCAGTTCGCGTTCCTTTCCATATTCGCGATCATTATGGCATTCCTTGCAGTTGATTCAGTTACTTCAAATGTTGCTACTATCTCAACAGCATCCGATCTTTTCTCCGGTGTTTCTGGCGACTGGTGGAACCCGTTCATCATCGGTATGCCTATGGTCCTGATCTTCGTATTTGCTATCGTCCCCGGATGGATCACTGAGCAGGACCCATGGCAGAAGGTCTGGGCAGCTAAGGATTCAACATCCGCAAGGAATGGTCTTGTACTTGGTTCTCTTCTTGTAACAATTGTGTTTGCTGCATGCGCGGTAATTGCTATTGCCCTTAGTGCATTGTATCCGGAGATCCCTGCAGCAGGGTTCCCAATGGGAATGGCACAGGCAGAACCTGCATTGCTGACCTACATCGTAAGCACATTCTCTCCTGCAATTATCGGCCTCAGCGCGATCGGTCTTGCAGCAGCTTCCATGTCCTGTGCTGATACCTTTGCTACATCCGGTGCATCATGTGTTTCACGTGATATCTACCAGAGGTTCGTAAAGCCTGATGCAACAATGAAGCAGATGCTCGCTATCAACAGGCTTAGTGTCCTTTTCATAGTCGCTGCAGCAACTGTGGCTTCATTCTTCATTGACGGTATCATCGATGCGATCCACATTGCAACCTTCATTGCAAGTGCATCCTACTTCTTCCCGCTCATGGGCGGACTTTACTGGAAGCGTGCTACCAAGGAAGGTGCACTGGCCGGTCTTATTGTCGGTGCTGTTGCACAGATCAGCTTTACAGTATATGATCTCTCAATGACCGCACCTATGGCTCCACCATATCTTGAGACCGTAAATCCTATTCTCATGGGTCATGGTGTTATTGTGGGAATGGCCCTTAGCGGAGTTGCATTCTTCGGTGTTTCATTCATGACAAGACCATCAAACATTGTCAACCTTGCTCCTTTCTTCAAGGAAGCAGCAGAAGAGCTGGCAAGCCACGAGGCTCAGGCTGTTGATGAGGAAAGTGCAGAGTACAAGAAGTTCCTGAAGAACGTCGATGAGCAGATCACAGGAGAACGTGCACACCTTCACCTGAGACTTGAAGGTTCTGCAACTGTTAACTGGACAAGGTTCGTTGAACAGCTCAAGGAGTCCTATGCTGCATGGGTCACACCAACAGGTATTGATTCCGTGTACAGGCTGATCCAGGCTGACATGCTTGCATGTGTTTCCATCACACGTGGTGAGGGCGAGAAGGAGATCTGGTTCGCATCCGAACCACCTGTTGACTCTGTGGAGATGCAGAAAAGGGAACTTTTCATCGCATACAAAGAGGTTGCAGCCGCTCTCGAAGAGACCGGTGTGATCCTCACAATGGCAAACAACGACTAATCTTAGATTGACACTCCCTCTCGTCAGGGAGTGCTGTCCCTTTTTTTCAATAACCTTTTTTACCAATGGTGCCCATTATTTTTTGATAAACTGTTTGTGATGTGTACAATGAATAGAACAATTATAACAACATTATTCATTTTCGCTCTTGCAGTAATGGCATCAGGATGCATTGATGAACTCGTTCCTGTGGATGAGGAAGCTGTAGCTCCTGACCTTTCCACATATGAGCTGGAAGTCTTTTACGATACCACGGAAGAAGGTGAGCTGTTAAACACGACCACTTTCTATCTTACGGACAACGGATCTGCTAATGTAGTTCATATGGTCGTGAATGCTTCTGTAATTGAGGTGATCCCTCTTGAGGATATACTGAATCCTAACAAGGAGGCAATCTCTAACATAGTCATACTTGCAGGCAACGCTGAGGATACTGAAACCTCCTTTGAGACCTTTGAAACGCTTTCAACATCTTCGATAGATGATGTGCCTGTTTTTAATTATACTATGGAAGAGGAGGTAATCCGGGGACAGAAGCACATCTACATGAAGTTCAATGAGAGTATCACCGGAATTGTGGCTTATAGCATGAAGGCTCCCATGGGGCAGGATTTCATGTATATCCCTTCCCATGATTCGGTCGTAAGGTTCGTCCTTCCTGAAGGCTTTACAACAGGTAATCCGTTTATAGGCAAAGTGAGCCCAGAGCCTGCAGAAAGATACTTTGACGATCTTAACAGGGAGGTCCTTGTATGGTACGACCTGCGTGCAACAGCTGGTTCTTTCACCGAGATGGCAAGGGAGTTCCTTAAGGTAGAGATCACTGAAGATGATCTGCCCTACAACCCTATAGTTGTCAAGTTCTATTCGACATCCGCTCCACGTATGCTTTTAATAGGTACGATAATCCTTGGTGGCGGAGTACTGATCGTGCTTGGTAACTACCTTTCAACAAGAAGAAGACTTCGCAAGGCCCGTGAGGTCATCGAAGAAGGATTCGATGAGAAAGGAAAGAACAAATTGAAATGAGGCCTGTTACAGGCCCACTTTTTTGATTTAGATCTAGATTTAGAACGATATCTATTTTCAGAAATTAAATTCCATTCCGTCATAACCCAGCGGGAATGTAGCGACTGCCTCTTCATGAGGTTTGTAATAATGGCTCAGGTGTGTCATCACGACCTCCTTGGCCCTTATCTTTTCAGCCATTTCCATGGCCTCTTTTGCATCCATGTGCTTCTTTACATGGAAACCGACATCATCCGGTATAATAGCATCCACAATGAACAGGTCAGGGTCCATTATAAGTTCAAGGCTTTCTTCCGGGATATTGTTGTCCGTGTCCCCGCTGATGACAACTTTCCTGTCACCTTCGCGTATGATGACACCTATCGCCTTTTCAACAGGAGGATGATTGACCTCGAAGACCGTGAACTCAAGTCCGATGATCTCAAATGGTTCCCCTGGGATAACATCATGTCTTCGCGGTTTCAAAAATGAGACATAATCGAGTATGTAGTCCAGCGTATCGGTGACCCCATAGACGTCAACATGGCTCTGGACGCGGTGGAACTCACCAAAACCGGTGTAATGGTCGTAATGTCCGTGGGTCCAGATCACCGCATCAATATGCCTTATGCCTTTACTGAGCATCTGCTGCCGCATGTCCGGGCTTGTGTCGATCAGCACTTTTCCCTCATCGGATTCCACAAGGACTGAAAACCGTGTACGGTTACTCTTTCCTCCGTTGCGGGCATCCCTGCAGGTCCTGCAGTCACAGCCGATGATCGGGGTGCCGGGCGCGTCACCGGTTCCCAGAAGCGTGATCTTCATGGGTCCTTAGAAACCCCCGGTATTGACGACATATTCATCGGATTTAATGTGGGCACGCTTGTTGAACCTGCCTACTGCATCAATGAGGTCCTGATGGGTGATGGTTGTACGCTCCTCCACAAGTGCATTGAGCACACTCTCACGGATGATCATACGAAGGTCGGAACCGGAGTATCCTTCGGTGATGGGTGCGATCTCTCCGGTGTTGAAGTCACCTTTTATTTCTATGGTAACGATATCGAGGATCTCCTTTCTCATCCTCTCATCAGGAAGCGGGAAGTCCATGATCTCGTCGAACCTTCTCCAGACAGCAGAATCAAGCATTCTGGGGTGGTTCGTAGCGGCTATCAGGAGCACGCCGTCGTTGGTGAGGCTGATCTGGTCAATAGCCTTGAGAAGCGTGTTCACAGCTCTCTTCAAAGCTGCGTGTTCGTCTGAAGCCCTTGTCTTGGCGACAAAATCGAACTCATCTATGAAGAGGATGCATGGGCTCAGGCGCTTGGCAAGTGCGAACACCCTGTCGATGTTCTTTGCCGTCTCACCGAGGTACTGGTCGGTTATCATGGAAAGCCTGACCTCTACAAAAGGTATGGAGAGGCGCTCTGACATTGCCTTTGCCACAGAGGTCTTTCCGGTTCCGGGTGGACCCACAAGCAGTATCTTTCCGATATCATACAGTCCTATGCTTTTGAGATACTCCCTGTACTCGATCGCCTTTACTATCTTCTCTACTTCTTCTTTCTGCTCATCATTGAGCACAAGGAACCTGAGGGGCTGGACGATGTCCTCCGGAGCCACGATCTCCACAAGTTTGAGCATGTCCTCTCCGCCCTCTTCTTCGGCGATCTCACTTCTCAGGGACTCGATCCATTCCCTGTCAACCTCTTTAGGTCTTGTCACAGAACGTGCTTTCTCATAGCTTGTTCCTGCGACTTCCTTCTTCTCATAATAATATGCAAGTGCCGGGTTCTGGTCGATGCGCTCTGCAGCATTCTCCTGTTTGCGGAACCAGTCTGCAGCAACATCAAAGGAAGTGAACTTGATCCTGGAGGTAAGTTCGTCTACATCCATGAATGGAAGTGAGAATATCTGTCCCTTTATCTCCTCTATCTCAAAGAGCTTCTTTATGTCAGAGCGGGAGACATTAATTGGTTTTGGGACGCCTTTGTGTGCACGGCTCCAGTAGTTCTTCCTTATGTTCTTCGGAAGATCGTTAACATCCATTTGCGGGTATCTGTTGTATATCTCTGCTGTCAGTAGGAGTTCTATAATGTCGAGGGTTGTCTTGTCGGACATGTTCTTACCTTGTATGATGAGAATGATTTGATGAATGATCGTATGCTCGTATTGAGCAGTTCAGTGAACCATAAGATTATGTGGTTCTTTTAGATATAATTTATGTGTTTATGTTCCGGAAGGATGTTATGATCCCATGCTATCATCTCATGGTACTATCCGGACATATCCCTTTTTAGGAGAATAGATGTCCCCCTTTCGCAGCAATTTTTCCATTGTGGTCTCAAAGGTCTCCTCATCAATATCCTGCCGGAGTGCAAGTTCCTGAAGTGCAGTTACCTGCACTGCACCCTGCTTTTTTTCAAGAATTGACAAAATGATCTTTACCGGATCCTTTTTTTTGGGCTTTGGCGTGACCTTGGGGGAAGGTGACTGGAAATTCAGGACAATTTCCTTTTCGGCATTCTCCGATCCGTATTCAGGTCCCGGTGATGAAGTAAATGTGGAAAAAGACGCACCTTTTGAGGAAGTACTGCCTTCTATGGTCTCATATCCTTTTCCGAGGACCTCTGCCTGCAGCCGGGTGCGTACTGCAATGGCCTCTTCAAGGTTGTCTGTTGTGTGGAATACTCTCAGTTTCCTTGTCTGAAGTGTGGCTCCGCAGCGCTGGCATCGTGTGGTCTTTGCACCTTTCTGTTCTATCAGCTGGGCGGACTTCCTGCATTTTGGACATACTATGACCGAATATACTGGCATCATTGAGAGGTTGTGCGAGCTTGTATAAGTATGGTGCCCTGCAACATCCAAACCTTTAATTTATCACTTATGAAGTAAATAATCCTGTCATATGATGCGGATAGCTACCAGTTCGGATATTCCTTCGGTCGTAGAGATCGAGAACCTCTCATTTGGGGTGCCGTGGGAAGCGAATGTTTTCCATTCGTATGCGGACTATCCCGGCTTTATTGTTGTGGAATCTGATGGTGTCATCATTGGATATGCTGTTCTTGTTGTCATTAAAAAGGCGGCACATCTTGCAAGCATTGCAACCCATCCGGAATACCGGAGAATGGGGGTTGCAACGGCTCTTCTTGATGTATGTGGTCTTCTTGCAAAAGAGAACTCTTATTCCTTTATCCGTCTTGAGGTAAGGGAAAAGAACAAAGATGCTCAGGAATTCTACCTGTCGAACGGTTTTGAGGTGACAGGCAATATTCCGCGTTATTACCTTGATGACAATGCTATTGTTATGGAACGCAAGGTCTGATCGGTTTTTGGGACAAGGTCATTTGCCAAAGCGACGCTGCCTTTTCTGGAAATCCCGTATAATTCTAAGCAGGTCTATTTTCCTGAGATCGTGCCAGTTGACATCTGTGAAATAAAGCTCTGAATATGCGGATTGCCAGAGCAGGAAATCTGAAAGGTGGTTCCCGCCGGAGCGTATGATCATGTCAGGTTCTTCCTTTACCAGCAGATGTGACTCTATCACGCTCTCATCTATATCTTCAGGTGCGATCTTACCATCTTTCACTTCAGAGAGTATCGATCGGACTGACTTTGTGATCTCCGCCCTTCCGCCGAAACCGATCGAGAGATGTACGGTAAGGGAATTCCCTTTACGTTCCTTTTTGAGATCGCCTTTCTCATCGTATATGAAAAAGCCAACTTCTTCTGGGAATGATCCAAGTATATCCGTAAGGCCTGTAGTAAGTGTGGATACCATCTGTTTCTGGAACTCTTCCTTTGTGTCCAGTACATCTACGTAGATGCTGATGGTCGTGATGCCAAGCTTCAGGCACCAGCCCATCACTTCCCTGAACTTTTCCTTCCCCTGCGCATCAAGCAGGTCGGATTCAGGGAGTATCATTGTTATATGTTCAGGTATCTGCTCCGGTGCATTGTTCACCTGGTCGAGCAGGTATCTCTCATACAGGCTTCTTATCATAGTGTCATCTTGAATGTTCCCGGGGTATATGCCCGGGTCATTATTTGGCTGTGGATACGATCTTGATCACATCGCCGTCGTTGAGCTCGTGTTTTTCTCCAAGGCGCATCTTTGTCTTGCCGTCCACTGCATAGAGGAACCTGTCCCCGATGTCGGTATGTACCCGGTATGCAAGGTCGTGGGCTGTGGATCCTTTCGGCATGAGGAACGCATCAGGAAGCATCCTGTCGTTCTTGTCGGACCATTTGCCTTCATCCTCTACCGGATATACTACTATGAGGTCGAGCAGGTCGAAGACCGCCCGGTTGATGCACTCCTGGATCCCGCCGCCACCGGTTCCCAGCTGTTTCATGAGGCCTTTCAGGCTTTCCAGTCCTTTTCTCTGTGCGTCGTTCACGTCCTCGGAGATGATGTCGAAGTCATCGTCACCCGGAAGGTACTTGATGATCTCGTTCTTTGCAGCTGACCTTAATGCAAGCTCTGCAGCAGCACTGGTGGGCACTACTATAAGGTCGAGGCTCTCGAGGTTGCTGACGTTTTCCTCAGGCGCCACATCGATCTTGTTGGCGGCTATCATTGTAGGTTTGCTGATGGCACGGATCGCTTCACAGAGATTGATCATGTCCTCATCGGTCCACTGGGTGCATTCTCCGGGCATGGGGCAGGAAAGCAGGGCTTCGTGTGCCTGGGATTCATTGACCCCGGCGCCCATGAGCTGGTCGGAGATAACCTCTGACATCTTGAGGCCTTCTGCCTTTATCTTGCGTGAGAGCTTGTCCCAGTTACGTTTAAGGATGCCTGTCATCCACATGGTGATCTCACGGTTGAGGAAGTCCACGTCCTCCATCGGATCGTGGTCCCCGATATCCACAGGGTTCCCTTCAATGTCCGTACCACCGGATGCATCGATCACATGGATGATGGCCTGCGCCTGCCTGAGCTCGTCAAGGAAGGCATTACCAAGACCACGGCCGGTGTGAGCATCAGGCACAAGGCCTGCCACATCGATCATCTCGATGGGGACGAACCTGATCCCGTCCTGGCAGTTGCCACAGCGTTTATCTTTCTGCATGCATGGACATTCAGCCCTTACGTATGTTACACCTCTGTTGGCATTGATGGTGGTGAACGGATAGTTCGCGATCTCCACATCCGCAAGGGTAGCTGCCTTGAAAAAAGTTGATTTACCTGCATTTGGTTTTCCTGCAAGGCCTATGGTCATTGACATGTTCTACACATCACCCTCGAAGCATTTAACTTTTTTTAGTGGATGGTCTAAGGTTATCTGACATATCCATGAATTTGCCTTAGTTTGATCTCCGACCAGCAATATTTATATTGCAGTAAGTTATTAGGAAGCTGTCCAACCTGTCCCGGTAGGGTAGCGGATATCCTGGAGGCCTGCGGAGCCTTCGACCCGAGTTCAAGTCTCGGCCGGGACGTATCTTATATCCTTTTCTTGTGTTCTTATTCTCTATTTCTTTTGCAGGTTTTGCAGCATTGTGTTTATTGTTCTCTTCTACTTTTTGTTTTCTTCTTGTTCAGCCTGGTTCAATACAAGTACCAGTTATCCTTATATAGAAGTTCATTCATCTAGAACGAACAGATAGAGCGCATATTGTGTAATATCTAACCAAATTCAAATTAATCGAAATTAATCTATCAACGCTATTTAGGAGGGCTAAATATCTTATCAAATGGAAGTCAGACAATCCAGGGCAGGGATGCTCAGAGCATTAATATCCTTGCAGGAAAGGCCGTTGCAAATTCAGTTCGTACAACACTTGGTCCAAAGGGAATGGACAAGATGCTCGTAGATTCTATGGGTGACATCGTCATCACCAATGATGGTGCTACCATTCTGAAGGAAATGGACATCCAGCATCCTGCAGCTAAGATGATCGTCGAGGTATCCAAGACCCAGGACGACGAAGTAGGAGACGGAACAACTTCCGCTGCTGTCCTTTCAGGTGAGCTTCTTGCAAAGGCAGAAGAGCTTATTGACAAAGGTGTCCACCCAACTATTATATCTGAAGGTTACAGGCATGCTGCAAAGAAATGCCGTGAGATCCTTGAGACCATCACAATCGATGTAACTCCTGAGGACACAGAAGCTCTCATGAAGATCGCAGCAACCGCTATTACAGGCAAAGGCGCTGAGGCATACAAAGAGAAGCTTTCAAAGCTCACAGTAGATGCTGTAAGGAACGTTGTTGAAGAGGAAGACGGCAAACTTGTTGTCGACACCAGCAACATCAAGATCGAGAAGCGTGCAGGCGGAAGCATCATGGATTCCGATCTCGTGGAAGGTCTCGTTATCGACAAGGAACGCTCACACCCTAACATGCCTGAGCGTGTAGAGAACGCAAAGATCCTTCTTGTAACCTGTCCTATCGAGTTCAGGAAGACTGAGATGGATGCTGAGATCAAGATCACCTCACCTGACCAGATGCAGATGTTCCTGGACCAGGAAGAGAAGATGATGAGAGAGATGGCTGAGAAGGTCATCGCCAGCGGTGCAAACGTCGTATTCTGCCAGAAAGGTCTTGACGACATGGCACAGTACTACATCGAGAAGGCAGGCATCTACGCTGTCAGAAGGGTAAAGAAGAGCGATCTTAAGAGACTCAGCAAGGTAACCGGCGGTACACTCATCCAGGACCTTGACGAGATCACAGCTGAAGACACAGGAACTGCAGATCTTGTTGAAGAGAAGGAGATCAGAGGCGCAAAGATGACCTACGTCACCGGATGCCAGAACTCCCAGGCAGTAACAGTACTTCTCCACGGCGGAACCGATCACGTGGTCGCTGAACTTGAGCACGCATTGACAGATGCTCTCCGTGTTGTCGGAGTTGTCATCGAAGATGGTAAGGTCGTAGTAGGTGGCAGTTCACCTGAGATCGAACTTTCATTAAGGCTCAACGAGTACGCAGCAACCCTTAAGGGAAGGGAGCAGCTCGCAGTCAGCAAGTTCGCTGAAGCACTCGAGGTCATTCCACAGACACTTGCAGAGAACGCAGGTCTTGACCCAATAGACATACTTGTAGAACTCCGTTCCCAGCACGAGCAGGGCAACAAGAACGCAGGTCTCAATGTCTACACCGGTGACGTTGTCGACATGTGGGAGAACGATGTTATCGAACCACTGCGTATCAAGACACAGGCAATCAACGCTGCAACCGAGGCTACTGTCATGATCCTCAGGATCGACGATCTTGTAGCAGCAAGTCCTTCATCAGGTCCTATGCCAGGAGCTCCTGACATGGACATTGACCTTGATGCAACCGCTAATTACTGATCCGAAATTAAATCTAACTACCCGTGTCGGGTTTACCGACACGTTCTTTTTTCTTTTCTTTTTTTGACCCGGCAGAAATGCTTTATTTCTTCTATAGGGATGGATTGATCTGGCAATATTGGAAATATCTCATAATAATAACAATCATAACTCCCAAAAATCATTCATTAAGTTAATATAGTATAATTATATTTGTATATTCCATCGACCATACTACGAATTATAATTTCGTGGTACGGTCTTAAAAACGAAACTTGTGGTTGTGGTTCTGCTTGGTGGTGGTGCTACGATATCAACAATTTAGGGGATTATCATTTGTTCTTAATTCCCCCTCCATTTTTCCTCTCATTCTTCTGTTATTGAGAATTCTAAATTCCGATCATCATGTTTTGTTCTCTCAGAATTTTGAATATTGCTCAAATTACCCTGTCAGGCACTCGTTAGTAACCCCTTTTAGAAAAATCTCCGGAAGTATAGGTTCTTAGAGTAAAGTATATATTCATTGTTAACCAGTAAAAAAACATGGTTAACGAGTATACTATCTCGATTCATAAGGCTCCTCTTAGCTCTAGTAGCGATATTAAAAAAATGGTCTATGCATCTCTGTTTGCTGCACTGACCGCAATTGGTGCCTACATCACCATACCCCTTGGTCCGATCCCCTTCACCCTTCAGGTCGTTTTCGTCCTGCTGGCAGGCGGAATGCTTGGAAGTAAATGGGGTTCAATAAGTATGGTTGTCTACACCTTGCTTGGAATTGCCGGTCTTCCGGTGTTCTCAGGAGGTGCTTCGGGAATTGGCGTGATCCTGGGTCCAACCGGCGGATACATAATTGGCTTCACTGCAGCGGCATTTGTTGTGGGCTTCCTTTTTGAAAATAAAAGAACGGAAAAGATTCTCATCAATGGGCTCTACGTCCTCGCCGGTTCAGCTGTGATATATGCTTTCGGCCTGACCCACCTGATGATCGTAGCAGACATGTCTTTCATCCAGGCGGTCACTGTGGGACTACTTCCTTTCATCGGTGGCGCCCTTGTAAAAGTAGCAGTAGCTGCTTATATTGCTACAAGGTACAGGATATGATCAAAAAAGGGTCAGGTTTCTCATGATCAGGTTCGAAGGTGTAAGCTACAGTTATCCTGATGGTCACAGGGTACTCGACGAAGTGGACCTTCAGATAGAAGAAGGTACATTCACCGCAATAATAGGTGACAATGGTAGTGGCAAGTCTACTCTTGTGCGTCACATGAACGGCCTTCTTACACCTTCGAAAGGCTCCGTTTCGGTATGCGGGATGGATACTCTTGACCCCGCAAACCTATGGCAGGTCCGTCAGCTCGTCGGGATGGTGTTCCAGGACCCTCATTCCCAGGCAGTGGGTGCGACTGTGGAAGAAGATATCGCTTTTGGTCCTGAGAACCTTGCACTTGAACGCGGTGAGATCCGCAGCCGTGTATCCGGATCGATCCTTGACGTTGGTCTCGAAGGCCTTGAGGAGCAACTTTTGATAAACCTCAGCGGGGGTCAATTACAAAAGACAGCAATTGCCGGTGTTCTGGCAATGAGGCCTGAGATCCTTGTGTTCGATGAGATCACATCGATGCTGGATCAGGATTCCCGCAGTCAGGTGCTGGATATAGTAAGCAAGCTCAACCGGATGGGCAAGACCATCGTATATGTGACCCACCACATGGAAGAGGTCCTTGTTGCAGACCGTGTGATCCTGATGGAAGAAGGCTCTGTTGCTTTTGACGGGTCCCCTGAAGGTGTCTTCCGTGAACTCTATTCCTCAGGCCACAGCATTCCCCCTCTCATGGAGCTTGCACTCAGGCTTCAGGATGCAGGCATACTGGATGCTAATGTGTTGCCGGTGAGCTCTGATGAACTGAAGGAGGAACTATGTCGATTGATGTAAAGGACCTGTCCTTTTCTTACGGGAAAGGAAAGAACGCAACTTCGGTCCTTAAGAACATCTCCTTTTCCATTGGTGCCGGTGAGTCCGTGGGAATAGTGGGCAATGTCGGATGCGGTAAGACCACTTTGATAAAGCACCTGAATGGTCTGCTGCTCCCTGATTCCGGGAGTGTGGCCGTTGATGGTGAACTCTCTTCTAAGAAAGGTACCTGCAAAAAAGTGGGAATTCTTTTCCAGCACCCTTCAAGGCAGCTGTTCTGCAACACCGTCCATGAGGACATTGCCTATGGTCCGAAGAACTTTGGGATCAGTGGGGATGAGCTTGATGTCTGTGTGCGTGAAGCTGTCAGGGAAGTTGGTCTTTCCGACTCTATCCTCGAAAGATCGCCTTTCAGCCTGAGTGGCGGTGAGATGCGTCTTGTTGCTCTTGCAGGCGTTTTGTCATCCTCTCCGGATTATCTGGTTCTGGATGAGCCGACCTCTGGCCTGAGCAAAAGCGGAAGGTCCAACCTATTCCGGATACTGAACTCCCTGAAAGAAACCGGTGTGGGGGTCGTACTGGTCTCACATCAGATCGAAGACGTACTTGATGTTGTGGACAGGCTGATCTGCCTGGATAATGGCGAAATAGCATTTCAGGGAACCCCTTCGGAATACCTCTCATCGATGCCTTCCCCGATCCCGCAGGTCACAGAATTCATGAGGGATCTGAAGCGAGCAGGTATCGATGTAAGGGACGATGTCTTTTCTGTGGATGATGCATTCGGTGAGATCCATGCGGCATGGTCTGACAAACGGGGTGAGCTCTGATGGCAGGGCCTGTTTTCTCCTATGTGGCCGGAAGTTCTTTTCTTCACACCCTGGACCCGCGGGCAAAGGTCATCTCCGTAATGTCCCTGAGCATCCTGATCTTCAACCTATCCCAATTTTCACATCTTCTCTTTGTGTCATTTCTCTTTGCGGGACTTGTCATAATTGCAGGGCTGAGTGCATCCTCTATTGTTCGCTCTCTTCGTCCTATGGCAATATTTTTTGGATTTATCTTCTTTATTCATCTGTTCTTTACAGGTGGAAGTCCGATCTTATCCTTCGCTTTTTCACCAACTTATGAGGGTCTTGAAAAGGGAGCAGTTGTGACCGGTCGTTTCATCCTGTTGATCCTTTTTGGGTCCCTTCTCACTTCCACCACAAGGCCTGCCCTTTTGACAAGTGCCATCGAGCGCCTGCTTCGTCCTCTTCCTTTGAGGAGACTGGGCACAACATCCTTTGAGATTGCAACAATGATGTCCCTGGCGATCCATTTTATTCCGCATCTCCTGTGGTATGTGGGACAAGTCCGCGATGCACAGGTGTCCCGTGGCCTGAGATCCGGTCATCATCCTGTCGCCGGGATGCTGTCCCTTGCGATACCTGCCTTAAGGGGTTCCATGCGCATGGCCGACGATGTTGCACTGTCCATGGAATCCAGATGTTACCAGGGCGAATACAGGACTTCACTTTTTGAGATGAAGATGAGGATGTCCGATTGGTTAGTGTGTGCATCTGTTGTTCTCGTGACAGCAATAATCCTATATACATGAAAATATGTTCATATATTCATGGGACGGGAAAATGACTGTGAACGGGTCGATGTGGAGTATATCAATTCTCTTGCTTCCGACCTGCCTGATGAAGCTGCAATATTGAGGCTCTCCAGGATCTTCCATGCACTTCGATCAGAGCCCCGCCTGAAGATCATGTATCTCCTTCTGGAAAAAGAGATGTGCGTATGCGAACTTGAAGCGGCTCTCGGAATGAGCCAGTCATCCATCTCACACAACCTTCGCACCCTTCGCCAGCTTGACCTTGTCAGGACCATAAAGAATGGTCGCTTTGTTGTCTATTCACTTGCTGATGAACATGTGAGACTTCTTCTTGAACTCTCACGCAAACATGTGACGGGGTGTGTGCAATGAGCTTTGCAGATGCAGTCTTGGGGACACTTGCAGATATAATGCTCGAGTCGTGGGATATTTTTGCAGAAGCTGCTCCCTATCTGTTGCTGGGCTTTGGTATAGCCGGGCTTTTGCATGTATTTGTTCCCGATGATAAGGTAATGCAATACCTGGGCAGTTCCGCAGGGAAGTTCAGGTCTGTTATCAATGCATCCTTTCTGGGAGTGCCCCTGCCACTTTGCTCATGCGGGGTCGTCCCTGCTGCCCTGTCTCTGAGAAAAAGAGGGGCTACAAAAGGTGCAACTCTTTCGTTCCTCATCTCGACCCCTCAGACAGGGGTTGATTCCATTGCTATAACCTATGCACTTCTGGATCCCATCATGACCGTCTTCAGGCCGGTGGCAACATTTATTACTGCTGTTGTTGCGGGTGTTGCCGAGAACATGCTGAACCTTTCAAAGGATGGGGTGGATAAGCTTTCTGGAAAAGCAGCTCCATTGAATGCGCTTCCCATGTTTTCCGCTGAGCCGGACAGCTGTGGCTGCAGTTCATGTGGTCCTCATGAAGAAAAAGCTGGAAGCTTTGTACAGAAAGTGAAGTCCGGACTTAAATACGCTTATATTGAGCTGCTTGGGGAGATAGGTTTCTGGCTTATTGTCGGGGTCGTTGTTGCAGGAATTATCTCTTATGTTGTACCTGAGAACCTGGTGGGCAACTATCTTGGCGGTGGAATTGCTTCCATGCTGCTTGCTCTTATTGTGGGCATACCGCTTTACATTTGTGCTACTGCTTCCACTCCTCTTGCAGCGGTCCTCATCCTGAAGGGAATGAGTCCCGGGGCAGCATTCGTTTTCCTGCTTGCAGGGCCGGCAACGAATGCAGCTACGATCACAATGGTCCTGAAGTTCCTTGGCAGAAGGACAACGGCAGTTTATCTTGCATCGATAGCTTTGTGCGCGGTCGTATGTGGACTGGTCCTGGATCAGATATATTCCAGGCTCGGCATAGATGTAATTTCAATTGCAGGAAGTGCCAGCGAGGTAATGCCGGATGAAGTGAAGAACATATTTGCAGTGATACTGCTACCGTTGTTACTATATGGTATGTATGCCGGTAAAAAGTGTACTGAATGAGTACTGCATGTATTTGCCAGCCGGGCAGAAATTATCTCCACTTTCAGTGGTTCTGGTTGTGCCTGTGATCTGACAGCAGGTTACGCATACGTTCTTTGAAAGTATCGATCACGACATCCCCGATCTCTTCATTTTTGAGTGCCATGCGGTTGTTGACCATTTTCTGGTCATCGCAAGCTATCATTTTTTCTTCTGATGGGGGAATTGCAACAATTTTGCCGAAACTTTCGGGATATTTAATTTCGTTGTTTTTCCATGAGAAATCATGTTTTTTCATCTGGGCCACTTCCTACAGTTCGTCGATATATCCTCAAGTTTGACTATGTAGTTATTGCTATATATACATCACGACAAGCAAATAATATATTTTGATGGCTATTCTTATAGTTATCCTGTCTATGTTTCTTTGATAAAACGTTACAAATTTTATACGTGGCCTATTCAGGTCCGGATCCCAATGCCGGAGAGATCCGGACTTTTTTACTCTTAATACCTGTTGTTTGCTTGTCGTTGGGATAATTGTCCTTCTTTTTAGCCTCCTTGTCTCCTGTTTTATATTTCTCATGAGCCGACTGGTGCTGTTTTTGGATGTTAACAGTGATAAATAAATACGATATCTTTATGTACTGGTCTATTTTTTTAATCGTTTAGTTATTGGTCATTTTAAAAGACCACTGTTCAAATTGTTCATTTCATAAGATAAAGGAGTTGTTTTGTATGAAATACAGTCTTGGTATAGACGCAGGTGGAACTTACACAGACGCTGTACTCCTAAGGGACTCGGATGAGGTTATTGTTGCTTCTAACAAAGCGCTTACTACTTATCCCGATCCTCTGGAAGGTATAAGGAATGCTATTGATGGTATCGATGAGGAATATCTTCAGGACGTGAGGGTTGTCTCAGTTTCAACCACACTTTCCACGAACAGTATTCTGGAAGGCACAGGTTTTCCTGTGGGTCTGGTCCTTGTTGGTAACTATGAGGTCAATCAGGAGCTTCCAACCGAATACTATGTTCAGGTAAGCGGAGGTCACAATTACAATGGTGTGGAGTCAGCACCTCTGGACGAGGATGCTGTAAGGGCCTTTGCAGAAAGTGTCAAAGGCGATGTAGCAGCATTTGCCGTTTCTTCATATTTCAGTATTCGTAACCACGATCACGAACTTAGGGTAAAGGAGATTATCAGGGAAGCTACCGGACTTCCTGTCGTCGGTGCACACGAGCTTTCCCAGGACCTTGGAGCTTTTGAAAGAGCAGTTACTGCATTCTTCAATGCCCAGCTTATTCCTATTACTGAAAAGTTCATGGGAACTGTGGAAAAGTACATCGAATCCAAGGGAATGAACGCAAAGGTGTTCATGCTCAAATGTGATGGTTCTGTCATAGGTATCCAAAGTGCTCTCGAAAAGCCTATTGAATCTGTATTCTCAGGTCCTGCAGGTAGTCTTGTCGGTGCATCATTCCTGACAGGCAATGAGACCTGCGCTACGATAGATGTTGGTGGAACAAGTACTGATATTTCCGTTATCACCAGTGGTGTCCCGGAAATGAGTGAGTCCGGTGCCGTGGTAGGCGGCTGGAGAACAAGGGTCAAGGCCATCAAGATGGAAACCTCTGCCATGGGCGGTGACAGTGATGTGTGGGTCAAGGACAATCACGTCAATATCGGGCCAAGAAGGGTCATACCACTTTGCCGCGCTGCAGACCTTTATCCAGGTTTCCTCGAGCAACTTAAGACAAACCCCATGCCTTCTAAAGGCATTCTTGGTATTCATTTCCAGCCAACCAAGTTCTTCATCAGGACAGGGTATGAGCCTCTGGGTCTGACGGATCTGGAAAAAGAGGTACTTAATTCAATATCAGAGACTCCCACTTCACTAAAGGAGCTCAAGTTCCGTATGAAAAAGTACCCTGCATCCAAACACATTGATACTCTGCTTCAGAAACGTCTGATCCAGACCATCGGATTTACACCTACGGATGCTTTGCATGTACTTGGTGATTATGAAGAGCATACCGTTGAGGCATCGGTTATCGGCGCAAATTATCTCGGTTCCCTTTGCAAGAGGGATGGCAATGAATTTGCTGCTTTTGTGAAACAGGAGTTTGCCAAGAACATGGCATCTGACCTTATGACCTTCTTCCTTGAAGGTGTTTCAAAGGAAGAGATACGCAAGATATTCGATATCGATTCCCCGACAAAGTTCAAAGTGGAGATGCCGGTGGTTCTCATAGGTGGTCCTGTTGTGGCATACCTTAATGAGCTCAAAAACATACTTGATGCTGATATTGTGGTTCCTCAATATTCTAACGTTGGTAATGCAGCAGGTGCTCTGGCAGCAAAAGGTATTCGCAGGGTGGATTTCCTTGTCAGGCCGGTCTCAATGGCAGCACCGGACTGGGAGTTCTATGTCTTCTCTGAGAGTGGAAGAAAGAACTTCTATGAGTATGAAGAAGCACTGGATTATGCGAAGACAACAGGAAAGGAAACTATCATACAGTACATGATCGATGCAGGACTGGATCCTGAGCATGTTCAGGTCGATGTGAAGCAGGAAGAGATCGTTCCTGACGGCTGGGACCACCCGCTTGAGACAAGGATACGTGTGATGGGTGTTGGTACCAGTCTTATGGAAGAGGAATGCTAAAAGGCATTTCTCTTTTAATTCCTTTTTTCTTTTCCAGCTAACTTTTTTCTTTTTGTTCTCTACCTTTATATTTCTCCTGACGAGCCTGCTATCTTTGATCATCAGTTAATTAATTGCCTGACTCCGTTCATTATTCCGGGAATCCGGCTATCTTTAGCCAGGTGTATAAAATTTAATATAGTTTCAAAATCAATTTTTATATGTTGATCTCTTCTGTGCAGTGGGATGTGATGCCGGATGAAATTGTGTATCGGTAAAAATAAAGATGACAGGATGACCTGTCCGGCAGTTGGTCTGATCTCTATACTGATCTTTGTGATACTCAGTATCTTGATCTATGAAATTGTAGTGGTAAGGTTGCTCCAGACGATCTCCGGTTCCTGAACATTATTATAATGTCCTTTGAAGAAGGATTGGAACGTAAAAAAGAGTAGAGGTTAGTTTACTCTGTGTTTTCTTCGCTGTTCATTTTGTTCCTTTCATAATTGACGATCCTGCGAACTACCAGTTTTTTCTTCCCCATCCACATGTTCGGTTCTTCAGGGTAGTTCTCTTTTGCGTAGTTGTAGATCTCATCAGTTGTCATATTTGAAAGTTTATTTTCCAGTTCAAGAAGATGTTTCATTGGCTTAGCCCCCTTATTTTATCTTAATCTCATTGGATGTTGTGTATTTATTGTTTTTGGTATTTTCCTTTCCTATTTAGATGCCTGCATTCCCGGATAGAAATGATTATGAATTGAGACGTGTATTTAGTACCAAAAATAGATGAAATTAATTTGAAGGTAATCACATGACCAATAATAATTTTGAGCCAATACCAAGTTCATTTATGTTTAAGAGTCTGCTTGACAAGGACACTATTATAATGACCGCGAATCCAAGGATCGCGCTTGTCATGAAAGGTATCATGCAGGCAGCCAAAGATATGGACGCACCTCTTATCTTTGAGCTGGCAAGGTCCGAGTGCAATCTTGAAGGCGGATATGCAGGATTGACTCCATCTGATCTCTCAAGGATGTCAAGAGAGGCAGCAAAGGAAGTAGGTTTTGATATGTGGGCTCTCCATGCAGACCACATAGGTATCAAGAAAGGCACCGATGAGGACATTGAGTCCACAAAGGAACTTGTAAGTGCACAGATCGAAGCAGGATACACCTCCTTTGCCATCGACGCATCCCACCTTTTCAACTTCCAGGGCGGCAACCTTCGCGAAGAACTTGCTGACAACATCGATGCAACTACAAAGATCGGTCTTCACATCAAGGAGAATATGGGAGACAAGGAATACGGTCTTGAGGTAGAGGTAGGAGAGATCGGCAGGGAAGATGAGCACGGCAGGGTCCTTACAAGTCCTGAAGAGGCTGTCACATTTATCACTGCACTTAATGAGAATGGTGTCTTCCCTCACTTTTTGGCTATCGCTAATGGAAGTGCACACGGTAACACCTACGATGCAAACGGAAATCTCATCGAGCAGGTTTCCATCGATATGGACCAGACAATTGCAGTTGCACAGGCGCTCAAGGACAACAACCTGGACGTAAGGATCGCACAGCACGGAATCACTGGAACACCTCGTGACCTGATTCACAACCACTTCCCACACGGTGACATCGTCAAAGGAAATGTTGCAACCTTCTACCAGAACATCGTCTGGGATATTTTCAAGGTCTACGAGCCTGAACTCTACAAGGACATCTATGACTGGACCATTGCAACTCACAAGGAGAAAGCACCTGGCAAGAACGATACCGAGATCTTCGGCAAGTTCAGTAAGTTTGCAGTAGGTCAGTTCTTTGACAGGATCTACTCTGTTGGAGATGACACAAAAGCTGCTATCGATGCAATGTGCTATGCTGAGACCCTTTTGTTCATAAAGGCATTCAATGGCGAGGGTACAGCCCAGATCGTCAGGGACTCAATTAACTAATCTTTTCAATTAAGTGATGTGATCAATAGACCGATCACATCATTCCTGGTTTTTTATTTTCTCTTGCTCTTTCTACCACACTGGCAATTCTTCTGAGCCTTGTTTCTTCACGTTTCGCATCCATTACCCATTCGATGTAGTTTCTTCTGTAACCGGGAGCAAAGGCAGAAAAGTTCTTCCAGGCCAGATCATCGGACATTAAGGCTGCTTTCATATCTGCCGGGATATCATCAGGGCTTACTCTTGGGGGATCCGGTGGTTCATTGAGTGCATTTCCCAGTTTTTGTAATCCTGCTTCTGTCATTTTACCCTGCTCGATCATCTTTCGGGCCCTTTGCCTGTTTATCTCCGACCATTGACTCCTCTTGTTTCGGGGTGTATATCTCTGGGCATAGGTTTCCTCATCGATCCTTCGAACCTTGCCGTCTATCCATCCAAAACAGATCGCTTCCTCAACTGCATCATCGTATGGGATCGCAGGCTTGCCGGTGTGCTTCTTGTAGTGGACCAGCCAGATCTCTTCTTCAGTGGAGTGATGCTTTTCAAGCCATTTTCTCCATTCTTCCCGGTTTACCACATGCAAGGTTTTCATCAACATTATTTTTGGAAGAGGTCGGTTATATCCTTTGTCACGAGGTCGGCTTGCTGCAAGTTTATCTTTCGACGCCATAATGGTTATATTGATGATGTCTGCATCTTTAATGCGGGAGACTGGACATGAAAATAAAAAAATTATCTTTTATTTCATTACTTGTGCTGATCATGCTTCTATTGCAGCCACTAGCAGTAAGTGCATTGTCTGCAAGTGAAGCTAAACAGGATTGGCATGACGCAAAGCAAGCAAGTGTGGAAGCTCAGGCTGAGCACAGGGATGCAAAGATCGACTGGGCAGCAGACAAGACCGAGGAAAATAACCAGAGGGTCATCGATACCGGAAAAGATGCATTACATGCTGCACTTGATGAAGTGGAAGCATGGCTGATCTGGAAAGACCTGGAGGTTGAAGAGAACCCAAACATTCCCGATGACCTGAAAGAGACCATTCAGGAAGATGTCGATACCAATCTCGGGAAGATCGATGAACTGAGATCTGAAGTAGATGCTGTGGAGAACAGGTTCCAGCTGGGTGTTGTTTTCCTGAAAATGGTTGGTAGCTACTTTGAGCTCGTATCCGATGTTGCAAGGAACAGCGGGTTTGTGTGGGTCCATACAGCAAATGAGCATGCAGATACCCTTGAGGAATATGAGTTAAAACTGCGTGAAGCAGCCGAAGACATGGATAACAATGAACAGATCATTGAAAAACTGGACATGGCAAGGGTCGAGATCGAGGATGCAAGGGAAAATATCGGCAATGCTGAAGAACAATACGAACAGGTGCGTATCCCGGGTCAGCCGTTGATAAAGTTCTCCAACGGGAACAACCATCTACGGATCGCCAGGGGAAACATGCTTTCTGCACACAGGAACCTGAACGAGGCCTATGGCCTGATGGTCAGGGGGGATTGATACTATGAAACGAATGATAATTGCGATCCTGATCGTAGCTGCAATGTTGCTGGTCAGTGGCTGTGCCCAGAATACCGATGCCCCTGAGGATGAAATAGGCGATGTCGTGATCGAGGACACGACAGATGTATCAGATGACGTGGTTGAAGATGTGGATGACGCTGTAGCTGAATCTGCAGAAACCGTTCCGGATGAGGAAGATGGGTCTACAGAAACTGAAAACATCTCTTCGATATCACAGGAAGATCTTGATAAATTAAAAGAAGAACTTGAAGGACTTGAGTTCGAAGACATGGGTGGACTTTCCGAGGAATGACCACCTTTTCTTCATTTTAGCAAAATTCTCTTTTTCTCTATTTTTGTATAACGAATTTTTCATTCCCACGTTCTTACTCATAACGCAATGCATCCAGAGGTCTCATGTTCGATGCCTTCCAGGCCGGATACATGCCACCAATAAGGCTTGTTGCAACTCCGAACAGTATGCCTTCAAATATATAGAACATCGTTGAAAGTGAGAACAGGTATGATGTGTTCTTCACCACAAGCGCGAGTATGAGGTAACCTGCACCGATGGTGAACAGGCCACCGATAAGGCTTGCTGCAACTCCAAGCAACAGGGCTTCCAGAAGGAACATTGTAAGCACATCCTTTCGTGAAGCTCCAACGGCTTTCATCACGCCGATCTCTCTGGTGCGTTCCATCGTGGACATCAGCATGACGTTCAATATGCTGACACCCGCTACAAGCAGGGATATCGAACCGATCCCCATCAGAAACAGGGAGATTGATTTGAATGCCTCATTGATGCTTTCGAGGATGATATTGGTTGCAAAAACTGTGATAACTTCTTCTTTGCGGTTCAACTGTTTCTCAATATCTTCCTGTATATCATTCACTTTCTCAAGTTCCTCTGCCCGGACTACGACGAAATCATATTCCTCTCCTTCACCCGGGTACATTTTTTCATACATCTGGGCCGATGTGAAGATCCCTGTGTCCGCATTGATATCGAATCCCATTCCACGCTCTTTCAGGATCCCTACGACCCTGAGCCTGGAATCTCCGATCTCGATCTTGCTTCCGAGCTTCAGTTCAAGGTTACTGGCAATTGCGGACCCGACCACACAATCGGTAGATCCGGATTTAAAGAACTGTCCATCCTCCACTTCTACGAGCTTTCCCAGGTCTTCCCGGTCAATACTATAGATGGACCCGAAGGTATAGCTGTTCTTATATTCGACCCGGTCTCCTGTGGAATAGGCGGGAATTATGGCATCGATCCCGTCCACCTTCTTCATCTGGGATATCTGCTTTTCAGTTACTCCGTCCTCTCCGGGTGCAGGGTATATGAGAAGCTTGTCGCCAATGTCCCCGAACGAATCGGTGACAGACATCTTCAGGCTGTTCCCCAGGATTCCCATGGATGAGATGGCAATGACGCCGATGATTATGCCGATGGCTGCAAGGACCGTCCTGAATGTCTGTCGGCTGAGGTTTCTCCTTGCAAGCTGCAGGTACATGTTGTTCCGGATATCTTCAATAGATATCATCAGAGACCTCCCCGTCCATCAGCACGATGGTCCTGTTGGAATATTCGGTAAGTTTCTGGTCATGGGTGACAACGATCAGGGTCGTGCCCGCATCATTTAGCCTGACAAGTAGTTCCATAATGCTTTTCCCGGTCTTTGAATCAAGGTTTCCGGTAGGCTCATCAGCAAGAAGTATGGGTGGCCTGTTCGCAAGGGCACGGGCTATAGCAACCCTCTGCTGCTGCCCGCCTGAAAGTTCGTTGGGCCGGTGGGATGCATATTCAGCATCAAGCTGTGCCTGTTTCAGTGCCCACATTGCTCTCCTTTTACGTTTTTCCGGAGATATCCGGCTGAATATCATCGGGATCTCAACATTCTCGAGTGCTGTAAGGGTGTGTATCAGGTTGAACTGCTGAAAGATGAATCCGATGTTGTCCCTGCGGATGGTTGTAAGCCTGTCATCGTCGACCTTTGTCACATCCGTTCCATTGATCTTCACTTTGCCGGATGATGGTTTGTCAAGACAGCCTACCATGTTGAGAAGTGTGGATTTTCCGGAACCCGATGCACCCATAATTGTGACGAAATCTCCTCTTTCAATGGATACGCTGACTCCGTTGAGGGCGTGTACCTCGTTTGTACCGAGGATATAGTTCTTCTTCACTTTCTGCAACCGGACTATCGGATCGGACATATGTTCTCCATCAGTCTTTGTCTTCATCGGTCTCGGTGTCATCGAACTCTTCAGTTCCTTCTTCATCGTCGAAGTATTCGTCATCAAGATCATCTTCGTCGAGATCGTCATCTTCCGGGTCATCATTTTCTTCAGTCTCTGCTGTTTTTCTCTTCTTCCAGCTATAGACTATAACTCCGGCAATGGCTATGGTGATCACTCCAATGATGCCCCACATCCATACTGGCGTATCATTGTGCTCACCAGGTGCGAATGACGCACTTTCAAGGTCAATGTAACCGGTCACTGATGAATATACATTGTCAGTGTCACGGAACTCTATAAGGATAGGTATCTGACTGACCTCGGAGGACAGGACACGTGCAGACAGTTCGAAACTGCTGAAATCATCGGCTTCCAGTGTGCCTACGAAGTAGTTTGCATAAGGCTGCACGGGTTTGATGTCTTCTGATCCGTCAACGGACACAAGCACGTTCTTTGCGTCGGTTGTGCCGAAATTGTTGATGTCCCCGATGATGGAGTAGGTGTTCCCGATCTTTGTTACTTCAAGGCTTGTGAAGATAAGGGATGGCTGGTCTACCACATTGATCTCCAGATTCTCATTTCCGGAAGTGTGGAAGTTATCACCATTGAAAAATGATGCTATGAATGATATGTTCTTCATTCCGCCCGGAGAGGCCATGGTG